>NZ_JASJHF010000140.1:0-14285 GCF_033791185.1 Moritella sp.
AGCATCTCATTGATATAGATGATAAAATATCAATGACTTGCGGCTCTGTCAACCGAACCAAAGAACGTAATTTTAATTTAGGATCCGAGCACCAACTCATCCCACTTTCATTAACCGTTAGATTTCTGCTACAAATCAACCTTGCATTTATTTCATTTAAATCGGAAACAAAACAACGTGCTTTAACAACTTTGTCTAACGTCAGAGTATTATTTGCCCTACTCGTACTTTGGTTGTAATTATCACGACTTATTATACCTTGACGTAATTGGCTCACAGTTTGGTCTGGTTCTGCTGAAATAGCCCCCAAGCCTTCAATCAACACAATTTGATTAACTAACTCAGGGAATGTTGCAGCGAAAATAGAACTGATCATCGCGCCCATTGAGTGACCGATAATAGTAACGGGCCCCCACTGCTGCGTTGTAATTATTTGATATAAATCTTCGACCCATTCAATAAAATTGTAATGTCCCACTTTATGATCTGAATGACCATGACCAGGTAAATCAATTGCAATTAACTGAAAAGGCAATGAGCCATCTGCTAACTCATTTTTTAACATCTCAGCAAGAGGCACAAAACTAGCCGCATTATCTAGCCAACCATGAACAGCTAACAACACAGGTTGAGACTTATCGCCCCACTGCAAACCAGCAATAATGCTACCATTGACCTCTATACTAAAGTTATTCATTAGAAATTACTCTCTACCTGGTAGTTTCTTCCAAGTAACTGTGTCTCTCACATAAACAGGCATCGCATCTTCTGGAGCCACGGCGTTACCTTTTATAAGTTCTGCCGCTGCAATGACTAACATATCTTGTGCACATGGGAACTGTATACCTTCGCATGCAGTCAATTGTGCGACGTTTAAGCCAGCCAGTTTCTCTGAGTATGTCGCCCAGCCAGTACCAAGAGTATAAAACGCTTGTTCCGGTTTGTTAAAGTTGGCCAATAAATTATCAGGCGTGACCACGATTTCTTTATCAACCAATGTCATTACACCTGCATCATTAAGCTGGTATTGAGCAAAGTATATTTCAGCCATGCGCGCATCAATTGCGGGTAATACATCCGTTACATTATGTAAACGGTGTGCGCCTTGAGCCATTGCGGCTAATGTAGAGATCGGTAACATGGGTAAATCAGCACCAAATGCCAAACCTTGAGCTATACCAGTACCGATACGCACACCAGTAAAGCTACCAGGGCCACGGCCAAATGCCAGTGCATCTAAATCAGTTAATTTAATGCCCGCTTCTGACAACAAGCTATCAACCATAGGTAATATACGTTTGGTATGCTCACGTGGGCTTTCAAACTCTCTAAATATCACATTCCCGTTAATCATTAACGCGGCTGAACAATTCTCTGTTGATGTATCTAATGCTAAAATAGTACTCATAATATTCACTTTCTAGTTGTTAGTTTTTTTGATAAAAGACAATACGCCATTTAAATCTCTCGTTCTCGGCATATCGGGTAAACTATTGATAAATGTAGCGCCATATCCACGAGATACAATACGGGTATCACAGATAATAACACAACCCGTATCTTTGACATCTCGGATTAAACGCCCCACCCCTTGCTTTAAGTTAATTACCGCTTTAGGTATTTGTAGTGTAGAAAATGGATCTTCACCTTTACGTTGGCAATCTTCAATCCGAGCCTGTAAAAGTGGATCATCGGGTGATGCAAACGGTAGTTTATCAATGATCACACAGCTTAATGTTTGCCCACGAACATCAATACCTTCCCAGAATGAATACGTACCAATAAGCAGAGCATTACCATGCTGGATAAATTGGTCTAACAAGACTTGTTTGTTATCTTGTCCTTGAATCAAAATAGGCATACTAAGCTGTTGTTGTAGTAACGTTGACACTTGTCTGATCATATAATGGCTTGTGCACAAGAAAAAGCATCGACCTTTGTTGGCAATAATAATCGGCACTAATTTTTCGACCAGGATACGCGCAATTTTGGGATCATTAGGCTCTGGTATATTACGTGGCACACACAACATAGCTTGGTTTTGATAATCA
This sequence comes from Moritella sp., assembly GCF_033791185.1. Taxonomy (GTDB): domain Bacteria; phylum Pseudomonadota; class Gammaproteobacteria; order Enterobacterales; family Moritellaceae; genus Moritella. The sequence goes on from NZ_JASJHF010000140.1 coordinate 2,052, forward strand.
AAAGGGCTGGCGAGAATAAGTTCTTCTGCATCAACCAGCCCCATCTGTTGACGGTAATGTGAAAAGCAATGATCAACAGCTAATGTCGCAGAGGTAAATACCCATGCCGATTTACTCTTTTTTTGTTCTGCACTAAACCGCTCCGCAATATTAAGGGGCGTTATATTTAAAGTAAAGTTGCGCTTCGTACATTCATACCAATAACTCTCGCCGGTATTATTTACCGCCATTATTTGTTGAAAAGTAGCTTTAATCTCAACTACGCGCTCAAAACACTGATCGACCAGTTCCGTTCTACCAAGATTGAGCTTAAGCACTTCATAGATAAAATCGAGCTGGTCTTGAAAACGTATAATTGTCTTCATCACAGCTTGTTGCGTAAACAAATGACGCCAATTCCCACGTCCAGACTCCATCGAAAAGCTCAACCTTAAATCTTGTGTAGCATTAGCTAGACCATTTGCGGCTTTGGTTACTTGAATTGAATCTTTAAGATCTGTTCGGCCTAAATACTGCACGTCTTTACATAATGCTTGAATTTGTTTACTCGCGATGCTTTTACCAAAGTATTCTGAAGCTATATCAGGGACTTGGTGCGCCTCGTCAAAAACGACCACATCCGCATCAGGTAATAAGCGCCCAAAACCAGAGTCTTTAACATTTAAATCAGCAAAGTATAAATGATGATTGACCACAACAATGTCAGCATCTAGCGCTTTTCTACGCGCTTTAACTAAAAAACAATCTTCATAGTCTGGGCAGTCTCGACCTAAACAATTCTCATTAGTTGATGTGACTAAGGGTAGGATCTCAGAATCGTCTTTCAAGCCCGGTACTGAACTCATATCACCACTGATTGTAATATTCGACCAACCCTTCACTTTTACATAATCACTTAATATGGTCTGGCTTTGATACTGAGTTTCTCTGCCTAAACGCGTTAAACGGTCGGAACACAAGTAATTATTACGACCTTTAAGCAGCGCTGTTTTAGCTTTGCTTTTTAATGCATCGATAATAAAAGGTAAATCACGATTAAATAATTGTTCTTGCAGATTTTTACTGCCGGTACTGATTATCGTTGTTTTATCATTGACGAGAGCTGGAATAAGGTAAGCGAACGTTTTACCAGTCCCTGTTTCAGCTTCAACGATTAAATTACCCTTGTTTGCGATCACTGAGTTGATAGCTTTGGCCATATCAATTTGTGGTTGACGTGCAGTATAGCCATCGATGACTTCGGCTAATGCGCCACCAGATAAAAAATATTTCTCTATCACAAACAAGTTCCAAATCGATTATTAGACAGCATTTAATACCATCACTCATGCTAATAATCAAATTGATGTTGTATAAAGCTAAATTGATGGTTATTTTTCAACCCTATTAAAAAATTACTTTCAGTTATTGATTGATCTTTTTAACAAAAAATTATCAGTAATAGTGGAATCACGCCTGACTTCTGCTAAAATCGCCTCAAATCGACAGCAACATCCGAATCTAGCTAAATTAGTCCAAAGTAACTTGGAAGAGCCTTCAGGGAAAATACAAAGAAACTCTCCCAAGTTACTTAGGTATAAGTTTTATTTAAACGATTAAACTCAATAAGGATAGTTAACAATGAGTCTTGCTGATAAAGTATTAGCTGTAAACAATGATTTACCAATCCGTACAGATAAACCTGTGCACAGTGGTAAAGTTCGTTCTGTTTACTGGCTAACTGAAGCCGATAGTCGTCGTCTAATTGAAGAAAAAGGTTATGACGTAGCGGCAGATGCGCCACTTGCGATTATGGTTATTAGTGATCGTATTTCTGCTTTTGATTGCATCTGGCATGGTGAAGGCGGCATGCGTGGTGTACCTGGGAAAGGTGCTGCGTTAAACGCAATTTCAAACCATTGGTTCAAATCGTTCCGTGACAACGGCTTAGCTGATAGCCATATTCTTGATATCCCTCATCCATTCATTTGGATCGTGCAAAAAGCCAAACCAGTAATGATTGAAGCGATTTGCCGCCAATACATCACAGGTTCAATGTGGCGAGCTTATAGTCAAGGTGAACGTAACTTCTGTGGCATCGAGCTACCAGAAGGGTTAACCAAAGACCAAAAACTACCAGAATTGCTAATCACACCGTCGACTAAAGGCATTTTAGAAGGCATTCCAGGTGTACCCGCTGTTGATGATGTTAACATTACCCGTGAAAACATTTCTGACAACTACCAAGCATTCAACTTCAAATCACTTGACGATATTACTTATTACGAAAAACTATTAAAAGAAGGTTTTGATGTAATTAGTGACGCACTTGCGGGTGTTGACCAAATGTTTGTCGATACTAAATTCGAGTTTGGCTATGTAACAGACAGCAAAGGCCAAGACAAACTAATCTATATGGATGAAGTTGGTACGCCTGACTCATCACGTATTTGGGATGGTCCAGCATTCCGTGAAGGTAATGTAGTTGAGAACTCTAAAGAAGGTTTCCGCCAGTTGTTACTTAACTACTTCCCTGAACCAGACATCTTACTTAATAAAAACAGAATGGATGAGCGTTTAGCACTTGCTGAACATAACGCATTACCGACGTCTGTATTAATGTCTATTTCAGAAACCTACCTTAATATCGCTGAGAAGATTACCGGTAAGAAGATCACCTTATCAGATAATCCTAAGGCGGAGATCATTGAGATCTTACGTAACGATTATAATCTTATTGGTTAATAGAACTGCGCATTAGAATGCATCGCTATTAAATCAAAGACTTTTAACTGTTCCAAAGCCGTTCGCTTAAAGTGAGCGGCTTTTTTATTCTTATCCATCCAAAATCATTCAGTACACATTAGTTCACGTCTCTAAATTATAAACAATAAGCCATTAAATCTTAAGATAATTATTCCTTAAGTATGATCAACATCTAATATTAGAGCATTTACTCGGTAAACAGCGATTACTCACTAGTAGGTAGTGACTGTCGAGCGTAGAATGGTGTCAATTCTTTAAATTATTGTTGGGTAATACTTATTCCTACCCACATGACAGACAGGTGAAATTAATGGAAAACTTTAAAATTATAGAAATAAAAGAAGGTGTGTTTGCAAATAATAATAAACAAGCAGATGCGTTGAGAGCGGAATTAAAACTGAAAAAAAACTTACTGATAAACCTAATGTCATCACCGGGCTCAGGTAAGACAACAACGCTTGTTGCGACTATCAACAAGCTTAAAAGTGAGCTTAATATTGGTGTCATGGAAGCAGATATTGACTCTGATGTCGATGCCCACACCATAGCTAAAACTGGCGCTAAAGTTATTCAGTTACACACAGGTGGTATGTGCCATCTTGACGCAGAAATGACTATGCAAGGGCTGCAAGGGCTTGATGCTGAAGGATTAGATTTAACGATCCTAGAAAATGTCGGTAACTTGGTCTGCCCTGCAGAGTTTGATACTGGCGCTGCCAAAAATGTAATGATCCTAAGTGTGCCTGAAGGCGATGATAAGCCGCTTAAATACCCATTAATGTTCTCTATTTGCGATGTACTTTTGATTAATAAAATGGATGCGATGGGTTTCTTTGATTTCAACTTAGAAGCGGCGATAGAACGTGTTAAAAAATTAAACCCGAATATTAAAGTGTTCCCTATCTCAGCAAAGACTGGCGAAGGAATGGAAGATTGGACCAACTGGCTTCGCAGCGAAGTACGCGACTGGAAAGAACAACAATAACATTTTAGTTTTGGAGCAATGTAATGGGAAAAGAAAAAGTACTAGATCTGGCTAACAAGATCAGTCGAGTTAAACGTGGTTCAAGAGCAGGTATTACCTTTGATGATCCTGAATATAAAATTTATAGCCCTTGGATGTCTGAAGATGTAGCTGAGGTAACACTTTGTCTTAAACTGCGTGAAAAAATGAGCGCAGCTGAGGTTTCTGCGATTTGCGGCAGACCAGAAGAAGAAGTAAGCAAGCTGTTATGGGAATCCGCTGTAGGCGGTGCTGCTTTTATCAACAATGTTGATGGTGTGGACATGTACTGGGTTGACATCTGGGTACCTGGCCATATGGAAATGGTTGTTAATAACAAAGAACTCATTCAAAAGTACCCTGAACTCGGTGCTGCTTTTGATGCGTTCGGTAAGAAAAAAGGACCTCTCGCAGCGGGTAATATCCCCGTTGGTTCCGGCCCGATGCGTGTAATACCTATCGAAACATCAATTGATGGTGAAACAAAAAATGCATCATATGAAGAAGTATCTAAATATTTGAATGACAACGAAGTATTTTCACTTTCTGATTGCGCATGCCGAACCTCAAGAGAGGCGATGGATGAAGGTTGCGGTCATTTAAAAGAAGATATCTGTATTCAGATGGGCCATGCTGCTGAATATTATATTCGCACTGGGCGCGGTAAAGAGATTACCCGTGATGAAGCAATCGGCGTGATCAAAAAAGCCGAAGATAATGGCTTAATGCACAGTATTCCTAACTTAGATGGTTCGGGTAAAACACACGCGATTTGTAACTGTTGTGGTTGTGGTTGTTTTGCGATGAGACTTGCTGAGCAGTGGCAAAACCCAGATATGGTTCGCTCTAACTATACGGTTAAGATTGATAAAGAAAAATGTGTCGCTTGCGGTGAGTGTGTCGAAGTCTGCCCTACTAATGCGATTAAACTGGGACAAAAACTTTGCTCTCTTAATCCTGTACCAGAAAAAGAACGCGAGCTTCCGCACAATACAGAATGGGGTGAAGATAAATTTAACCCTGATTACCGTGAAAATAAACAAGTTGTTGTTGAAGGCGGAACGGCACCTTGCAAAGCAGGTTGTCCAGCGCATATTGGTGTTCAAGGTTATATAAAACTGGCGTCACAAGGTCAATACACCGAAGCATTAAAACTAATTAAAATGGAAAACCCATTCCCAGCTGTATGTGGTCGTATCTGTCCTAAATTCTGTGAAGATGACTGTACACGCTGTGATATCGATGGTGCCGTTGCAGTTGATGATATTAAAAAATTCATTGCGCAGCAGGACATGAATGCAGAAACACGTTACATCCCTGAAATTAAGTACGATCACGATAAGAAAATCGCCATTATCGGTGGTGGTCCAGCTGGTCTATCTTGTGCTTATTACTTAGCAATCGAAGGATATAAAGTAACTGTATTTGAAAAGCAAACAGCCCTTGGTGGAATGTTAACACTGGGTATCCCTTCTTACCGTCTTGAAAAAGACGTGATTAATGCAGAAATCGATGTGTTAAGAGAAATGGGTGTTGAATTTAAAATGGGTGTTGAGATTGGTAAAGATATCTCACTCGCAGCGTTAAGAAAACAAGACTATCAAGCATTTTACATCGCAATTGGTGCTCAAGCAGGTCGTTCACTGGGTCTTGAAGGCGAAAATGCGCAAGGTGTGATAACCGGTGTTGAATTCTTACGTAGCGTTAACTTAGGTGAAAACACTGACGTTAAAGGTAATGTGATTGTCATTGGTGGTGGTAACGTAGCTATCGACGTCGCAAGAACTGCAACTCGAGTTGGTGCTGAACAAGTCGATATGTTCTGCCTTGAAAGCCGTGAAAATATGCCAGCTCACGCCGAAGAAGTGCAAGAAGCATTGGATGAAGATATTAACATTAACAATTCTTGGGGTCCAAAACGTATCGTCACGGAAAATAACCGCGTTGTTGGCGTTGAATTCAGAAAATGCATTTCTGTTTTAGACGAAAACGGTCGATTCAATCCAACTTATGACGAAAATAACACAAAGATTGTCAACGCTGACCATGTATTACTCTCGGTTGGCCAAGCAATGGATTGGGGCAATATACTTGAAAATAGTAATATTGCGTTAAACCCGAATCAAACAATACCAGCAGATAAAACAACCTATCAAACAGATGAACCCGATGTTTTTGCCGGTGGTGATGTCGTTACTGGTCCTCGATTTGCTATTGATGCAATTGCACACGGTAAAGAAGGCGCTGTTTCCATTCACCGTTATGTTCAAAATGGTCAAAGCTTAGTACTTGGTCGTATTCGACGTGATTATCGTGCTTTTGATAAAACTAATCTTAACTTAAGCGGTTTTGATGCATCACCAAGACAGACCGTTGCTCATGTAGATGGACAGAAATCAAAAACTACTTTTAACGATCTACGTGAAACATTCACTGAAGATCAGATCAAGTTAGAAACGGAACGCTGTCTAGGTTGTGGTTTGGCTGTTGCAGACGAGTTTATGTGTGTTGGTTGTGGTGCCTGTACAACTAAATGTAGATTCGATGCAATCTCCCTTGTTAGAACTAATAATGCCGAAGGTGTTGATCTTAAAGACGCTAAGAAAATTATTATCAAACACGCATTGAAACGTAAGGTTAGAGTGGCGATAAACAAACCGATCAAGAAAATCAAAGCATTGATCGGCTAGTACTAAAGCCAAATAAATACACCAATACGATAAGAATGGGGGCTATTCAACACCTCCATTCTTTAACCAGAAACTCAATGGAGGTTCTCTTGCATGAATTAGGCGTTGTCTTTGAGGTCGTTAAAACGGTAAAAAAAGCAGTAGAAAGTAATGGGGTAACAAGAGTCGACACAATCGTGCTACAAATTGGCGAGCTGTCATCGATGATACCCAAATATATTGAAGCTTGCTTTCCCGCTGCCGTCGACGGTACACCATTTGAAGACACAAAATTGAAAATCGAGATAATACCAGCCAACGCGATATGCAATGGCTGTAATAGCGTTTTTAATATCATTAAGCAGCACGCTGAATGTCCAGAATGCGAAAGTAAAGAATGGGGGTTATTAACAGGCAAAGAATTTGCAATAAAAGAAATTATCGCCTGCTAAAACGACCATAGAATTATTTGTTCAGTTCAGCCGCTTAAATCACAAACATTGGATCGTACTTTTAAATACGATCCAATCCTAATTTTCATCTCTGCGTCTGTAATTAACAAACAGTTTTCAAATACCGACTAACAGTATTGAATCTGGCACATCAACTCATACTTTCAATTAAGCATTCCAGACTCATGCTGTCGATCTTTAAAACGAAACAAAATTCAAAAATAATAATAAATATTTTAACTTTGGAGTTTATGTGATGATAAAAGAAAAAGTATTAGATCTGGCGAATATGATCAGTAAAACGAAACGCGGGGCAAAAGATCAAATTATGCCTGAACACCCCGAATATTTAGTGTTGGAGCCAGTCGTCACCGATGAAATGGCAGAAGTAGCACTGTGCCTTAAATTCCGTGAGGGAATGACAGTAGAAGAAGTTGCTCCGTTGTGTGGTAAATCGCCAGAAAAAACCAAAGAGCTGTTATGGGAACTCGCTATGGCCGGCGCCACCGTCGTCGGTGAACAAGAAGGTGTCGATAAATTCTGGTACGAGATCTGGGTGCCAGGACACATGGAAATGGTCGTCAACCATAAAGAGAACGCGATTAAATATCCGCAACTGGGTAAAGCATTTGATGATTACGGCAGAAAAAGGGCCCCGCTAGCCGTCGGTAATTTCCCTGTAGGTACAGGACCGATGCGTACCATACCCATTGAATCTTCGATTTCGGGGGAATCAAGACGTGTATCGAATGATGAAATTTCAAAATATTTAAACGATAACGATCGGTTCTCTGTATCAGATTGCTCTTGTCGTACTGCACGAGAAGCACAGAATGAAGGTTGTGGTCATCTTAAAGAAGATATGTGCATTCAATTAGGCAACGCCGCTGAATATTATATCCGAACGGGTCGTGGGCGTGAAATAGACCGTGCTGAAGCATTTGAAATCATCCAAAAAGCCGAAGACAACGGTCTAATGCATAACATGCCGAATGTTGATGGACCAGGACACACACACGCTATTTGTAACTGCTGCGGTTGCGGTTGTCTTGCATTAAGAAACGCGAATATGTGGAGCAACCATGATTTCGTGCGTTCTAACTTTACCGTTAAAATTGATGAAGAAAAGTGTGTGGCGTGTGGTGAATGTGTAGAGGTATGCCCTACTAACGCATTAAAACTAGGTCAGAAGTTATGTACTAACACCCCTATTCCAAAAGTTAAACGAGATCTACCGTACAACACCGAATGGACCGAGGATAGATGGAATACCGAGTATCGAACCAATAGAGAAGTTGTTGTAGATACGGGGTCAGCACCTTGCAAGTCAGGTTGCCCTGCGCATATCGGTGTTCAAGGTTATATCAAGCTGGCTTCTCAGGGTAAATATGCAGAAGCTTTACAACTAATTAAATTAGAAAACCCATTCCCGGCGGTGTGCGGTCGTATTTGTCCAAAATTCTGTGAGGATGATTGTACACGTTGTGATATTGACGGTGCTGTAGCCGTTGATGACATTAAGAAGTTTATCGCACAACAAGACATGAACGCTGAAACTCGTTATGTGCCAACGATCAAGAATGACTACGACATGAAAATTGCCGTTATCGGTGCAGGTCCAGCGGGTCTGTCTTGCGCTTACTATCTTGCAATACAAGGTTACAAAGTAACTGTTTTTGAAAAGCAAAAAACACTCGGCGGTATGTTAACACTCGGCATTCCCTCATACAGACTAGAAAAAGAGGTTATTAACGCAGAAATTGACGTCCTAAAGGAAATGGGGATTACATTTACCACAGGTATTGAAATTGGTAATGATCTCAGTCTTAGTGACCTTAGAACGCAAGGTTACAAGGCATTCTACATGGCCATTGGTGCTCAGGCTGGTCGCGCTATTGGACTCGAAGGTGAAGATGCCCTCGGTGTCGTCACTGGTGTCGAATTCTTGCGTAAGGTAAACCTTGGCGAACATAGCCAATTAGAAGGTAACGTGATTGTTATAGGTGGTGGTAATGTAGCCATTGACGTAGCAAGGACCGCTACTCGAGTTGGCGCGGCACAAGTTGATATGTACTGCCTTGAAGCAAGAGACAAGATGCCTGCGCACGTAGAAGAAGTTGAAGAAGCGTTAGACGAAGACATTAATATTAACAATGCCTGGGGACCCACACGCATTATTGTTGAACATGATCGTGTTGTGGGGGTAGAATTTAGAAAATGTATTTCGGTGTTAGATGAAAATGGCCGATTTAATCCAACCTATGACGAAAAAAATACTAGAATAGTGGCTGCTGACCATGTATTGATTTCAGTTGGTCAAGTGATCGATTGGGGTAATATTCTTACCAACAGTAGCGCTGAATTAAACCCTAACCAAACTATCCAAGCTGATGCAGATACTTATCAAACCGGTGAAGCTGATATTTTTACCGGTGGTGACGCACTCACGGGTCCTCGCTTTGCTATCGACGCGATTGCACAGGGTAAAGAAGGTTCAATCTCTATTCACCGTTTTGTTCAACGTGGTCAAAGTTTAGTATTAGGTCGTTTAAAACGTGATTACCGTGCATTTGATAAAGCAAATGTTAACCTGACCGGTTTTGACACCGCACCGAGACAAAGAACTGTACATGTCGATGGTAAAAAATCAAAAACAACCTTCAAAGATTTACGCGAAACATTCACCGATGAGCAAGTGAAGAAAGAGTCTGAACGCTGCCTAGGCTGTGGTGTGGTTATTGCGGATGAATACATGTGTATTGGTTGTGGCGCTTGTACAACCAAATGTAAATTTGATGCGATATCACTAAGCCGCACCTACGATGCTAACGCGGTTGAGTTTAAAGATTTAAGATCAACTGTCATCAAGCATGCGTTAAAACGTAAGGTGAGAGTCGCGGTTAATAAACCCATCAAGAAGATTAAAGCCATTTTTGAAACAAGCTAATAAGCATTGTAAATTTAATGGTAAAGGTTCTATAGCTACGTTAACTATGGAACGGTATTGGTATAGTTAACACCTTGATTAGTGGTGAAATACTTACCATTATTATTCGGTTCCATTTAGCTGACATAAAAAAAACGCCGGATATTTTATATCCGGCGTTTTTAATGCAACCTAATTTACTTAACTTAGCGTTTATGCATCTTTATTCAAGATAGAAAGCGCGATCGCTTCTGCAACTTTGATACCGTCGATACCAGCAGATAAAATGCCACCAGCATAACCCGCACCTTCACCAGCTGGGTATAAACCTTTCGTACTGATACTTTGGTAGTCACGACCACGTTTAATGCTTACAGGCGATGATGTACGCGTTTCAACACCCGTTAATGTTGCATCTTTCGCAGAAAAACCTTTAATTTTCTTTTCAAAAGCCGGAATTGCTTCACGGATAGCAGCAATAGCAAAAGGTGGAAGCGTCTTACTCAAATCTGTAAATTTAAGACCTGGTTTGTATGACGGAACTACATCACCAAACTCACCTTCGCCACGGCCATTAAGGAAGTCGCCAACAGTTTGCCCCGGTGCATCATAGTTGCTACCACCGATAACGAATGCATTTTGTTCCCACTTACGTTGTAAGTCGATACCTGCTAACGGGTTACCTGGGTAATCTTCTGGTGTAATGCCAACAACGATAGCGCTGTTTGCATTCATTTCATTACGTGAGTATTGGCTCATGCCGTTAGTTACAAGGCAGCCTTCTTCAGATGTTGCCGCAACAACAGTACCGCCAGGGCACATACAGAAACTATATACTGAACGGCCATTTTTACAATGATGAACAAGTTTGTAATCCGCAGCACCTAGCAGTGGATTACCCGCATTTTTACCAAAACGCGCATCATCAATCGCTTTTTGTTTATGTTCGATACGGAAACCGATTGAGAAAGGCTTTGCTTCTAAGTAAACACCACGTTTTTGCAGCATTTCGAATGTATCACGCGCACTATGGCCAATGCCTAATGAAACATGATTAGTTTCAATAATTTCGCCACCAGCAAGTTGAACACCAGTTACTTGATCATTTTCAATTAAAATATCATCAACACGTGCACTAAAACGAATTTCACCACCGAGTTCGATGATGTCTTTACGCATCGTCTCAATCATAGTAACCAATTTAAACGTACCAATATGCGGTTTGCTTAAGTACATGATTTCTGCCGGTGCACCAGCTTTAACAAATTCAGTTAAAATCTTACGAGCATGGAATTTTGGATCTTTAACTTGGCTATACAGTTTACCGTCTGAGAATGTACCTGCGCCCCCTTCACCAAATTGAACATTTGATTCTGGATTTAATATACGCTTACGCCAAAAACCAAATGTATCTTTAGTTCTTTCACGCACTTCTTTACCACGTTCTAGTACAATTGGCTTTAATCCCATTTGAGCAAGGATCAACGCGGTAAATAAACCACATGGACCAAAACCAATGACAACAGGACGTTGTTCTATTTCTTCGGTCTTCTCTGCCACAAATTTGTATGCCATATCAGGCGTAATGCGAACATGCTGATCTTTGTCAAATTTAGCTAAAAGCGCTTGCTCATCAACACTATCGGCTAACGTAACATCTAATGTGTACATCAAAATAATTACATCACGTTTACGTGCATCATAACCACGGCGAAAAACAGTATATTCAGTCAATTGCTCAGGTTTAAGTGACAAGCGTTCTAAAATATATGCATTAATTGCTTGATCATCATGATCAAGTGGTAGTTTTACATCGGTTAAACGTAACATAGAAAATTATCCAATTATCAAAATGCTAAGCGCCGTTAGAGCACTAGCAAGTAAACTAAAATCTTAGGGCGGGCATTTTACGTCATTATGATGAAATATGCATTTTATTATTTAAAACTAGCTTGTTTTTCAATCCTCTTTGGCTGTCTTAATCGGATGTTAATTGCATTTAAGGTGTGCTTACGTATAATGCCTGCACTTTGAAATGTGAGGAACAGACATCATGGCTTTTGTCGTAACCGAAAACTGTATTAAATGTAAACATGGTGATTGCGTTCCAGTGTGCCCTGCTGACGCATTTCATGAAGGACCTAACTTCTTAGTCATTAATCCTGAAGAATGTATTGATTGTGGACTTTGTGAACCAGAATGTCCTGTCAATGCGATCTACCAAGAAGATGAGGTGCCTGAAGACCAAATCGTATTTATAGAAATTAATGAAGAACTTTCGGCGAAATGGCCAGTGATCACTGAAAAATGTGAGCCACCAGCAGATGCCAATTCATGGGAAGGCGTAGAAAATAAACTATCTTTATTAGAGCGCTAACTATCCAAGCCTATGATTAAACAGTTGTAGTAAAGCGATCCTAAGTGATGAGTTCAATCCCC
>NZ_JASJHF010000141.1:0-33632 GCF_033791185.1 Moritella sp.
GAACTCAAGGCCGTCTTTCTCACCCATCACCATTAATGCTGTCGCTAATGCGTCAGCCGTCATTGATGAGGTATGAATAACCGTCACAGATACTAGCTTATGCTTAATCGGTTTACCGCTTACAGGATCAATCGTATGCGCAAAACGCTCACCATTAAGCTCGTAATAATTACGGTAATCACCAGATGTTGCAATCGCATTGTTACCAACCGCAATCACTTCTTGCACACTTTGATTGTCACTAGTCGGTTTCTCAACCGCAACCTGCCAATCAATACCGCGAGCATTAACACCATTAATACGCAGTTCACCACCCACTTCGACTAGGTAATTTTCAATACCTAATGAAGCAAAGTAGTCAGCGATAACATCAACGCCATAACCTTTCGCAATCGAAGACAAATCAACGTATAAACCATCAATGTCTTTGCTCAATGTCGTATCAGTAGCAGCTAAATGTTGAATACCGATACGCAGTTTGATCGTATCTAGCTGTTGTTGTGTGGGTATTTTTTCCGGTTTATTATCCGGACCAAAGCCCCACATATTAACTAACGGACCAACAGTAACATCAAGTGCACCATTCGTCAGCTTGTTCAAACGAAGAGCTTCTAGCACTACTTTTGCTGTATCAGCTGATACTTCAAAACCAGTAACCGCAACGCTTTGATTAAAGCGTGATAACTCTGAATTAGGACGATAAGTCGACATCTGGTCGTTCACTAATTCTAAACGTCTATCAATCTCAATCTGGATATCTTGCTTATCTTGTTCAGACAGTGGGAAGCCCACGACTTTCATGTGATAAGTAGTACCCATAGTAGGACCAGAAAAAAGCACTTCTTCGGTACTTTTTTGTTCACTACAACCAAGAATGAAAATGGCTAGCCCCATCAGAGCTAGCCATCGATACATCGATTTGAATTGAATCAAAAAATATTAACCAAAGTCATCTAGCATAATATTTTCATCTTCAACACCAAGATCTTTCAGCATACCGATAACAGCAGCATTCATCATTGGTGGACCACACATGTAGTATTCACAATCTTCTGGCGCGTCGTGATTCGTAAGATAGTTCTCAAGGATCACGTTATGGATGAAGCCTGTGTAACCTTCCCAGTTATCTTCTGGTTGTGGATCACTTAGTGCAACATGCCATTCAAAGTTTTCGTTCTCTTTTGCCAGCGTATCGAAATCTTCAACATAGAACATTTCACGCTTAGAACGAGCACCATACCAAAACGAAACTTTACGGTCTGTATTGAGACGGTTAAGTTGATCAAAAATGTGTGAACGCATTGGCGCCATACCAGCACCACCACCAACAAATACCATTTCATTGTCAGTTTCTTTCGCAAAGAACTCACCAAATGGACCTGAGATAGTTACTTTGTCGCCTGCTTTTAGGCTCCAAATGTATGATGACATTTTACCGGCTGGTAATGTAAGATTACGCGGCGGTGGCGTAGCAATACGCACGTTAAGCATAATGATACCGGCTTCTTCTGGGCAGTTAGCCATAGAATAAGCACGGATCGTTTCTTCATCAACTTTAGACTCGATGTCGAAGAAACCAAAGTGGTTCCAATCGCCACGATACTCTTCAGGAATATCATAGTCTGCATATTTAACATGGTGAGCAGGCGCTTCAATTTGGATGTAACCACCGGCACGGAAAGGAACCGCTTCGCCGTTTGGAATAGCCATTTTAAGCTCTTTAATGAAAGTCGCTTTGTTATCGTTAGAGATAACTTCACATTCCCATTTCTTAACACCAAAGATTTCTTCAGGTAGTTCGATGTCCATGTCAACTTTTACGCTAACTTGACATGATAAACGCTCGCCTTCACGTGCTTCACCTTTAGATATATGATCAAGTTCAGTTGGTAGAATATCGCCACCACCCGACTTAACTTTCACACGACACTGACCACATGTGCCACCGCCACCACAAGCTGAAGAAACGAAAATACCGCTAGCAGCTAGTGAACCTAGAAGTTTGCCACCTGCACTAGTAACCACAGCTTTCTCTGGGTCACCGTTAATACTAATTGTAATATCACCTTCACTTACCAATTTAGACTTAGCAAACAGAATTACTGTTACCAATGCTAAAACGATAATCGTGAACATGACTACGCCGAGAATGATTTCCATCGACTTATCCTTTGCTCTTGAAACGTGCTGACCGAAGCCAGCCGTTTATTATAACTGAATACCAGAAAATGACATGAAACCTAGCGCCATAAGACCTGCTGTAATAAAGGTAATACCTAAACCACGTAGACCATCTGGCACATCTGAATATTTCATTTTCTCACGAATACCGGCCATCGCAACGATCGCTAACATCCAACCTAGACCACTACCAAAACCATATACTACTGATTCTGTGAAGTTGTAGTCACGTTGTACCATGAAAGATACACCACCGAAGATTGCACAGTTAACTGTGATCAACGGTAGGAAAATACCCAGTGCGTTATATAGAGCCGGTAAGAACTTGTCTAACACCATCTCTAAGATTTGTACTAACGCGGCAATTACACCAATGAACGTGATGAAACCTAGAAAGCTTAAATCAGCTTCTGGGAAACCAGCCCAAGCAAGTGCACCTGGAGCAAGTACGCTGCCATAGATAACTTGGTTAACAGGAACCGAAATTGTCAGTACTGCAGTTACTGCAACACCAAGGCCGATTGCTGTTGTCACTTTCTTAGATACTGCAAGGAATGTACACATGCCTAAGAAGAATGATAATGCTAAGTTTTCAATGAAAATAGCACGTACGAATAAACTAATATAATGTTCCATCGTTTACCCCTTTGGCTCAACTTGCTCTGGTTTCCACGTACGTAGAGCCCAAATCAATAAACCAATGATGAAGAATGCACTTGGCGGAAGTAGTAATAGACCATTTGACTGGTACCAACCACCATTTTGGATAAGTGGTAAAATTTCAATACCAAACCAAGTACCTGAACCAAAGATTTCACGCACTGTCGCAACAGCGAGTAAGATAGCACCATAACCTAAACCGTTACCGATACCGTCTAAGAAACTTGGAAGAGGTTTATTCTTCATTGCATACGCTTCAGCACGACCCATTACGATACAGTTTGTAATGATGAGACCAACGAATACTGAAAGCTCTTTTGATAACTGGAACGCTACCGCTTTAAGTACTTGGTCAACAACGATCACAAGTGATGCAATGATTGCCATTTGTACAATAATACGCACACTATTAGGAATAACGTTACGTATTAATGAGATAAAGAAACTTGAGAAGGCAGTTACAACCATTACAGCGATTGTCATTACAAACGCAGTTTCCATCTTCGTTGTTACAGCCAGCGCAGAACAAACACCTAAGATTTGTAATGCAATTGGGTTATTCGTAACAATTGGTGAAGTAACTACTTCTCTTAAGTCAGACTTAGCCATTGTTTAAGCCTCCGTTTTGCAATTTCTTCAAGAAAGGACCAAAACCGTTTTCACCAATCCAGAACTGGAATGTATTTTCAACACCTTGGCTAGTTAGCGTAGCACCAGATAGACCATCAACACCTGAAGGAGTCTTATCTTGGCCGCCACCTTTCACGACACGGATTGCAACATCACCATTCGCATTGAATAGTTGTTTGCCTTCCCATTTTGCTGTCCACAATGGGTTTAACACTTCGCCACCTAGACCCGGAGTTTCACCTTGGTCATAGTACTGAATGCTTTTCACTGTTTTGCCATCTTTGTCGATTGCAACGAATGCATACATCGTTGACCATAGGCCACGACCGTATACAGGCAGTACATAAGACTCAACGTTACCTTGTGCATCTTTTACAAGATAAACATCAGCAACATTTGAACGACGTTTAATACCAGCAACGTCTTTACCAGTTAAGTCAGCACTTTTTGTTAGATCTTTTACGTTTTGAAGTTGATCAAATGTCGCTGCATTTTCTTCAACATATTCGCCCGTTTCTAAATCAACAAATTTAGCATCAACAAACTTCGAATAAAGTTCGCCAACCTTAACGCCTGCTTCTAATTTACCTGCTACAGAAAGTAGGTTAGTTTGCTTGTCTAATGCTTTGTTAGCATTTTGAGCATCACGTAAACCTACCGCCGCACCAGATACGATAATTGAACATACTAAACACAACGCCGTAACGACTGTGATAGTTTTCAGTGGAGTTTCTTTACTAGCCATTGCGTGCAAGTCTCCGTTTAATGTTAGCTTGAACAACAAAGTGATCAAATAGAGGCGCGAATAAGTTAGCAAATAAGATTGCTAGCATCATACCTTCTGGGAATGCAGGGTTAACCACACGAATTAGAACAACCATTAGGCCGATAAGAATACCGTATGCCCATTTACCATTATCAGTAAATGATGCCGATACCGGATCAGTCGCCATGAACATCATACCAAACGCGAAACCACCTAGAACTAGATGCCAGTAGAATGGTAATTCGAACATTGGGTTAGTATCAGAACCAATGATGTTGAATAGTAAGCTTGTCGCTACCATACCAATCATAACACCTGACACAATTCTCCAAGATGCAACACCAGCAGCTAGTAATACGCCACCAGAGACTAAGATAATTAACGTCGAAACTTCACCTGTAGAACCTTGCATGTTACCAATGAAAGCATCGGCCCAAGTCAAGGTACTTGTTAGGGCTTCAAGACCACCACCGGCAGCAGAGCTAAGCGCAGTAGCACCAGAGAAACCATCAACCGCAGTCCAAACAGCATCACCTGAAATGTCAGCTGGGTATGCGAAGAATAAGAACGCACGACCTGCTAATGCTGGATTTAAGAAGTTTTTACCTGTACCACCAAATACTTCTTTGGCGATTACCACACCGAAAGTAATACCGATAGCTGCTTGCCATAATGGAATATTAGCAGGCAGGATAAGTGCAAATAGGATAGATGTTACAAAGAAACCTTCATTTACTTCATGCTTACGCACTGCCGCAAATAAAACTTCCCAGAAACCACCAACCACAAACACTGTCGCATAAATAGGCAAGAAATAAACCGCACCATATAGCATATTTGCTATAACACCGGCGCCCTCACCCATGGTTACGCCAAACGTACTCAGTAGCGCAACATGCCAATCATCAAATAGGGAACCAGCATTTGATGCGATAGCGGCATTTGCTTGAGCACCAATGTTGTACATACCCCAGAAAACCATAGGTAAAGCACACATCCACACTAAGATCATGATTCGTTTTAAATCGATATTATCACGTACGTGTGTGTTACCTTTTGTAACAAAGCCAGGTGTAAATAAGCCAGTTGCAACAGCTTCATACAGGGCAAACCATTTTTCGTGTTTACCGCCTGGTTCGAAGTGATGTTCCATCCCTTCGATATAATTCTTAAGACCCATGCTTAACCTTCCTTCTCAATTGTCGTTAGACAATTACGTAGAATTGGACCAAAGTCGTACTTACCTGGGCAAGAGAAAGTACATAACGCTAAATCTTCTTCGTCTAATTCAAGACAACCTAACGTAATCGCTTCGTCTGTATCACCCGTTACTAATGAACGCAGTAACATAGTTGGTAAGATATCTAATGGCATAACGCGCTCATAGTTACCAATTGGCATCATCGCACGATCACTACCACCAGTCGTCGTAGTGAAGTTGAATTGACGTGCACGATTCAATGCCGAAGCATATACGTTAGCAACAGAGAACTTATCACTACCCGGTTTCATGTAACCAAGAAACTCTTTCTCACGACCTTCAGTTAGTGCACTAATTTGGTTGTGGTAACGACCAAGATAAGCATGTACACCTTCAGATTTAACACCATTTAATACAGAACCAGAAATAACGCGGTTTTCACCTTCGTTAAATTCATTTACAGTTAATTCTGTAATCGATGCGCCTAGACGAGTTTTAATTAAGCGTGGATTTTTCACAGCAGGACCTGCTAATGAAATCACACGGTCAGTTTGTAGCTCACCCGTAGTGAATAGCAGACCAAAAGCAATAACGTCTTGATAACCGATAGACCAAACCGTACGGTTAGTCCCTGCTGATTCTAATAAATGGATATGCGTACCGGCAAGACCCGCTGGATGAGGACCAGCAAATACATGCTCTTCTACATTTGTTGCCGCTGATTTAGGTAACGCGCTTTCTGCTTTACAAACGTAAACTTTACCGCTTGTTAAGTGTGAAATCACATTTAAACCATCAACAAATGCATCACTGCTTTGATTAATAATTAATGCCGCATCAGCAGCTAATGGATTAGTATCCATCGCCGTTACAAAGATTGCAGATGCATTACTATCAATCGCAGGAACACGGCTAAATGGACGAGTGCGTAATGCAGTCCATAAACCTGAGTCTACAAGATTGTTAACCACGACATCGCGGTCAAGATTAGCAATTTCAGCTGATGTAACCTGAGCAAACTTCTCACTCTCGTTACCATCTACATCAATTACTACCGATTGTAAGATCCGCTTAGCGCCACGGTTAACTTCAGCAATTGTTCCTGCAGCGAAGGCTGTATATTTAACGCCTGGTGTCTTTTTGTCTTCAAAAAGTACCTGACCTTTCTTAACACGATCACCAACTTTAACACTCATTGTTGGGCGCATTCCAATATACTCTTCACCTAGAACAGCAACTCGTTTGATAGCAGGGCCATCATGAATTACTTGCTCAGGTTTACCTGCGATAGGTAGATCCAGTCCTTTTTTTATCGTAATCATACTCACATGCACTACTTTTTTTAGGAAGATAAAGAACACTTTTGCCAGTGAAAATTGCGCACCAAAAATACTCAGTAATGAGTATTCACAAGGTGGTACACTTTCATTAACAAAAAATTTGGGGTTATTCTAGCACTAATTCAAGGCGATTGCTCGCACTACATCAAGTAACAGACACTAATAAATGAAACTGTTCAACACTCGTGAAAATATAAAAATAATCAATTTAAAACATAAGCTTAATAAAACAAAACTTAAATAACATTAAACATTTAATCAAAAAAAGTTATTTTTTGCACTGACTTGAGTCACATATAACAATATCTGTATTAATTGAAATTACATCCTGAAAATTAACAATTGCTCACACCCTTGCAACATCAATTGGCCATATTTCTAATTCAACAGTAATCAACCTAAACAGTCTGGTGACTCAGGTATTTTTTGTTCTTGAGCATTTTTTTAGCCCACTGATCTGACGTATAGGCATGAATTGATAACGCGTGAATACCCGCTGCAAATTGAGCCTCCAGCGCAGTATTCACCATACGGTGGCGCGCAATCAACATTTTATTGTCGAATTCGGCGGCGACAATCACCACAGAAAAATGGATTTCGGTGCCTGGTGGCACATTGTGCTTATGACTGTCACAAACCACATCTAAATATTGAATATCAAAACTGGTTAATAATTGCTGTTTAATATCGTTACCTAATGACATTTAAAACCTCTTCTTTATATATTTAGTAAAATAACAGTGTAAAATGCACGATCAACCTTAAATGGATCAAATTATGAACACTGAACTATCTCTTGAAAGTATCGAATTATCTTTATACCGCTACCCTAAACGTAGCGTTGAGCAACTGCAAGCATGGGACTCTGCTGATGAGTATATTCTTAATACCGTTGCAGATTTAACGCTTGCAGAGCACTCTTCAGTACTTATCTTTAATGATAGCTTTGGTGCATTAACGTGTGCGCATAATCAACATAATGTCACTACGGTGAGTGACTCATGGATCAGCCATGCGGCAATCGCGCAAAATCTCGATGAAAATGAGTTAACCACAGAACAGGTCAAAGTCCAAGACTGTCTTGCTGCGTTACCAGAAAATATTGATTTAGTATTAATCAAGATCCCACGCACATTGTCGTTATTAGAACATCAACTTGCGATGCTTAGTCACGTTGTGACGCCGAATACCACGATTATTGCGGGTGCTAAAGCGAAAGATATTCATAATTCTACGCTAGCGTTATTTGAAAAATACCTCGGCGAGACGAAAACATCATTAGCAAAGAAAAAATCACGTTTGATCTTTTCAACCATAACCGAAACCAAAGCATTAGAAATTCCAGCACCAGTTAGCTGGGATGTTGCCAAAACAAATATCTCGCTATCTAATCACGCCAATGTATTTTCACGCAACAATTTAGATATTGGCGGCAACTTCTTTATGCAGTATTTACCAAAAGGTGAATACCAGCATATTATCGACCTAGGTTGTGGTAACGGCGTGATTGGTATTACAGCGGCGCGACTAAATCCACAAGCTAAAATTACCTTTGTTGATGAGTCATTTATGGCTATTGCATCAGCAAAAGAAAATGTGGCCGCGAACATTGCTAGCCATGAACCTGACATTGAATTCTTGGTGAATAACTGTTTATACGACTATGAACCACACAGTGTGGACCTAGTATTGTGTAACCCTCCGTTCCATCAAGAAAAAGCCATTACCGATCATATCGCATGGCAAATGTTTAAAGATGCCCACCGTGCATTAGCTTGGGGCGGCGCACTCTACATTGTCGGTAACCGCCACCTTGATTACCATATTAAACTTGAACGTTTATTTGATAATCATGAAGTTGTCGCATCAAATGCCAAGTTCGTTATAATTAAGGCGCAAAAATAATATGCTGAAAAAACTACTACTAAGTGCCAGTCTATTATTATTGACAGCCTGTGCCAGTGCGCCTCAGCAAGTAAATATTACTGCAGAGCCAGCACAGCTAACAACCCAATATAGCGACACTCAAGTATCGCTAACAAGCAAAGATATTCGTGATGCCAATTACCTTATTGCTATTCACAAAGTTGGAGAACCAGCACAGCTACTGAATAATGAAGGTTCACTGGTAAACCTGACTACGGCAAAATTACAGCAAGGTTGGGAACAGCAAGGGTTAGTGTTTAAGCCGCAAGCAGATATCGCGATAAACCTTGAACTGCAAACAGCGAGAATCGATGTTCAGCAAGATAGCTTTGAGCATCAAGCTGACTCGGCTTTAGTATTGATTATCTCAATTGAAAATAAAGGCCAAACACTGACGAAGCAGTACCGCAGTGCATCGACATTAACAGGCGCATTTAGCCCGTCAATGAGTGATTTAGAAGCTAAATTTTCGCAGCAATTGTCATCACTACTGGACGATATATTTAATGATCAACAGATCCGTGATTATCTAGCCCGCTAGTTAGCCTCACGATATAGTGTAAAGCAGTACATAACGTAAAAAGCCTCGTTGATGACTTATTATAAGATCATTAACGAGGCTTTTTTATTTGCTTATTCCGGCTAAGCTAGGTAGGTTATTGTTTTGCCGTTTAACTCTTTATTTTAATAGTGTGATACTTTCAATCACAATATCAGTCAATGGCACATCACTGTAGTACTGTTTCTTACCCGTTGGTTGCATCGCCATTTTATCAACCACATCCATGCCTTTTATTACTCGGCCAAATACTGCATACCCAGCTTGTGAAGGCTGTGAACCAGAGCGATTTAAAAAGTTATTGTCTTTCAAGTTAATGAAAAATTGTGACGTTGCTGAATTCGGATTATTAGTTCGTGCCAAAGCTAGCGTACCACGTTCATTACTTAAGCCATTACCCGCTTCATTAATGATTGGTTTACCTGAGGTTTGCTTGTCCATATTCGCTTTAAAGCCACCTGTTTGCGCCATGAAACCAGGGATCACGCGATGAAAAATAATACCGCTGTAAAAGTCACTTTCAACATAGTTGATAAAGTTAGCCACCGATACAGGGGCTTGTTCAGGGTATAGCTCAACCGTGATATCACCGAGGTTAGTTTTGATTAGCGCTTTGCTTTCTGCTGCAAATGCAGTATTAACCATAAATATTGAGCATAAAACTAACAATGATTTAGTAAAAAAATGATTTATTCGCATGATGTAAGTTCCATTCAGTTATAAAAATAAGCTTATTTATCGCTACTATATCAGATGTTTGATATATAAAAAGCTTAGCCATTAATAACCAAGCTTATGACTTAAATACAAAGTTTTGTTAATTTTTTAACACCAGCACCGGCAAAAATCAATCTTTTGAGATGATTCACACTTTGTTCATTAATCCGTATTAAGAATACGCTTATTCATGACAGCTGAATATTTTAGTCTAGGATTGAAATTAGATACTAATAAATGAGGAGATTTGCATGGAAGCGAAAAAGTTCATTGACGAGAAATCTGATGTTTTAGCTAACTATCTCGACTTTTTTCTAATGAGGAAACTTACTTATGCTCAATTAAACCATTTTCTATGGGATACATTACGAGAATGGGATAATTTGGATATTTATGATGAGTCGACAGATAGCTGTAAGGAACAAGTTTTTTGGTTCCTGCTATTTGAGTTAAAAAGCTGGTCTAGCCAACAGATTTTTGCCAACCGTATATTGCGCCAAAGATTACATACCGGTGCGTTATTTTTACAAGGTCAAGGAGTTAAGCCATACAACTGTATTGGTATTAGACCTATAACGGAATACTTGGACTAATTTCGCCAACGTTATTATAAAATAAATCGATTAAGCCAAGCCCAGTCTGTTGTTGGGCTTATTTAATTCATAAAAATACGGTAGTATCAGCAAACACTTACGTAAGATGGATTGCTGACATTGCCGACTTTTCTTCGAACCTTATCAATTTACCTTAATCCCCGTGTGCTATTTATGGGATTATTTGGTTTCTCCTCTGGTTTACCTATCCTGCTGGTTTTCTCAACATTGTCATTTTGGCTACGAGAAGCTGGTGTTGAACGTGCCAGTATTGGTTTCTTTAGCTGGATAGCCCTTGCTTATGGTTTCAAATGGGCTTGGTCGCCACTGATCGATCAGATCCGATTACCTTGGTTGCATAAAAAATTAGGCCGTCGTCGTAGCTGGCTGCTGTTTACACAAATAATGATCATTGCCATGCTGATGGTGATGGCAACACAAGACCCTCAACAAAGTGTGATCTTATTTATCATCGCATCCCTTGGATTAGCGCTGTTTTCTGCCACCCAAGATATTGTTGTTGATGCTTTTCGAATTGAAAGTGCCGACAGCCGATTACAAGGAGCGATGGCAGCAACCTACATGACAGGTTATCGACTGGCGATGATCGTGGCAGGTGCTGGTTCACTCGCTATTGCAGCCTTTTATGATAACAGTGCGGTTTATAATGCTGCAGCTTGGCAGTTCGCCTATGCTTGTATGGCTCTGTTTATGTTATTTGGTGTTTTTGCAACCTTACTTTCTAAAGAACCCGTCGCTAAACATAAAATTCAAACTGTGCACAATGTACGTGAATTCCTCATCACCGGCATAGTAAAGCCGCTTCTCGATCTATTCCAGCGTTATGGTAAGACCTGCTTGGTGTTACTGGGCATTGTTATCACCTACCGCATCAGTGATATTGTCATGGGCATTATGGCGAACCCCTTTTATGTGGATATGGGCTACTCAAAAGCTGAGGTTGCGACCGTGGCAAAAGTATTTGGCGTGATCATGACACTGGTTGGGGCTGGTTTAGGGGGACTATTAGTCAATGGCTTTGGTCTGCTTTCGACCTTATTACTCGGCGGCGTGCTATCCGCTTTAACCAATGTACTTTTTCATTGGATGGCTGGGAACATGGCTGCTAGCCAATTAATGTCAGTACTGGCCTTGCTCCTGCCAGAAACGTGGTTACAAGCTCAAGACCCTGCCCTATTGTTATTAACCTTGGTGATCAGTGCCGATAACTTAAGCGCCGGTATCGCATCATGTGCCTTTGTGGTGTTCTTATCTCGACTAACCAACACCCAATTTACCGCGACACAATACGCCCTATTCTCATCAATCATGGTGTTGCTACCGAAGTTTATTGCTGGTTTCTCTGGCGTGGTGGTCGATGCATGGGATTACTCAGCCTTCTTTATTGGCACCGCAGTAATAGGTATTGTGCCTGTTACTTTCATTATGCTACTCATTTATATGCAAATGACTAAACGCTTTAACTGGATTGAATCTTAGGCATAAAAAAGCCCAGTGTGGATAAACAGACTGGGCTTTACGTACTTATGTGAATATTTACTTAGAACAAGTAAGCCTCCATATTAGTCACGGCATATTAGTCACGAAAGTTATCAAACTGGAACGGTTGACCTAGTTCAGCGGTTTTAATATGCTGCATAACAGCTTGTAAATCATCACGCTTTTTACCAACAACACGTACTTTATCGCCTTGGATAGATACTTGTACCTTAAGTTTGCTGTCTTTAATTGATTTCACAACTTTCTTAGCGACCGCGCCTTCAATACCTTGTAAAAACTCAATATCAGCACTGCAAGTTTTACCTGAAAATTCAGTTTTACCGATGCTCATTGAAGATGAGTCAATATTACGCTTCACTAACGCACCACGTAAAATATCCGCCATTTGACGAAGTTGCATATCTTCATCTGTACGCATTTTAACTTTTTCTTTAATTAGCTCAAAACTTGCATCAACACCACGGAAATCAAAGCGTGTGCTTAACTCACGGTTTGCATTGTCAGTTGCGTTTTTCACTTCAACCATATCTACTTCAGAAATAATATCAAATTGCGGCATCTTTATGTCCTATCATTTATAATGTCCCGATTATCTAATAGATGATAGCTGCAATTCAACCATTAACTGCAGAAGTCAGCCGCGAGCTTGTATTAAGTCACGATTATTAGACGTTATACGTATAACATCACCGCCATAGCTAGATAAATTAAGATTTATAAATAAAAAGTATTCGCTAACAACAAGTGAACTAAATACAATACATAAAACGTCTATAATTGCTATTAGGTTCCCTTTTTGTTGAGATTAGTATGGTATTAAACAAATATAAACTCTGGTTTCGCCTGCTATTAATCCTGGTGATATTCACTATCTGTATCCTTGCTTTTGGTCAACCCGCAACTAATATTCCACAATTAGGTTACGACAAATTAAACCACTTTATTGCCTTTGCGGCGCTAGCATTACTTTTTGATTATAGTTTCCCAAACAGAACCATAACGCTGTTTATTAGCTTACTTGGGTTTGGTATTTTTATTGAATTGATTCAAGGTATGACATTCAGTCGCACACCAAGTCACTGGGATATCATCGCCGATTTAATCGGTATTATCAGTTACTTAATTCTTCAACCATTACGAGCAAAAATACATGGCTAATTGGAACATTCTCGGTGCCGGTGCTATCGGGCATTTCTTTGCAGAAAAATTATTAAAATCAGGCCAACATGCCGCATTTATATTACGCCCTGAAAGTGAACCTCATATTCGCAGCTTTAATTTTGAAAACTTAGCGGGTGAAAACAGTAGTAATACCGTCATGGCACAAGGTGAGCTCACGCCTAAATGTGATTTTTTACTGGTCACCCTAAAAGCCCAAGATGTACTGCCTGCGCTGACCTTACTGCAATCACAAATTGATAAGCATTGTTGTATCGTGTTATTACACAATGGCATGGGCACGGCAGAGCAAACAGATAAGTTGTTCCCGCGTAACGCTATCATGGTCGGCACCACATCCAACGGGGTATTGAAAGTCTCTGATGATCATGTTCGCCACACTGGCGCGGGAGTCACGTGGTTAGGGCCATTTAATAACCAAGCCAAACGCTATAAAGACATTGCTAAGCAACTATGGGCTCTGAAAGAATTATCCTGGTGTGATGATATCCGTGAGAAGCTCTGGCTAAAACTCGTGATTAACTGTGCAATAAACCCGTTAACCGCGATCCATCAATGTAAAAATGGCGAATTGGCGAATCCAGCGTTATATCCGCAAGTCGTTAAGGTTGTGCAAGAGTTAGCACTGGTGTGTGAAAAAGCGCGTTTGCCTTGGTCTTACGCCGAACTACAAGCACAAGTTGATAACGTGATAAAACGCACCAGCGACAATTACTCTTCCATGCATCAAGATCGTCACTTTAATAGACCTTCTGAAATTGACTTCATTACCGGCTATATTTTAAAAGTGGCGAACGCTTACAGTATTCCCATGCCGACGAACCAAGCCTTGTTCGAACAAATTAAACAACAAGAAACGGTTTCAGTTTAAGCACCGAGTTTAGTTAAGCCCAAGATCAAAAAAGCCAGCAATCACTTGCTGGCTTTCATTCATCATTACTGATAACGCCAAGTATCGACGTTATCTCAATGACGATTAAGGACGGTATACTTTTACGTTACCGTAGCCTTTTTCGATCAGGTAAAGCGCTTGCAGTTTACTCATCACACCACGGTCACAGTATAATAAGTATGTCTTGTCTTGATCTAACTCGCCAAACTGATTGCCTAATTTGAAGAACGGCATGTGTTGCACTTCAAGTCCATTAACTTCAAGCGGTGATTCTTCAACTTCGTCGATACTACGAATGTCTAAGATCACTTCGTTTGCTGCGATTTCAGTTACCGCTTCAACATCACTTACTTGCTCTTGTGTTTCTTCGGCAATTTGACGGATATCCATCACGTTTGCAGCCATAACAACTTGGTCAATCAAGCTCATGTCGAATTTAGCTTCTTCTGCTTCAATCTTCTCTTTCACTGCTTTAACTGTTGGTTTGTTTGAGATAACACCACAGTATTCAGGAATGGTTTCAGAGAATTCAGCTGTACCAATTTTACGTGCTGTATCAATGATGTCTTGCTTATCAGCAACAATCAATGGACGTAAGATCAGCGTATCTGTTACTGAATCGATTAACGATAAGTTACGGATAGTTTGACTTGATACTTGACCAACAGCTTCACCAGTCACCAATGCTTCAATACCTAAACGTTCTGCAACTTTAGATGCTGCGCGCATCATCATACGTTTGAGTACCACACCCATTTGTGAGTTATCTACTTTTTCTAAGATCTCTGCAACAATTGGATCGAATGGTACGCTAACAAATTTAACCTTGTGTGATGAACTGTATTTGTTCCACAAGAAATATGAAATTTGCTTCACGCCAATTTCATGCGCATCGCCGCCAAGATTGAAGAAACAGAAATGCGTACGACTACCACGTTTAATTGTTAAGTAGCTTGATACTGCCGAATCAAAACCACCTGACATTAATGATAGAACATCTTCTTGTCCAGCCATTGGGAAACCACCCAAGCCTTCATGGCGTTCCGTCACTAAATAAAGTTTTTCGTGTTCAACTTCGATTTTGATTGTTTCTTGTGGTTTTCTTAATTTAACACCAGCGGCATCAGTATGCTGATTTAAGCCACCGCCAACATAACGTTCTAAGTCAATCGAAGTAAAGTCATGTTTACCGTTACGCTTAGCGCGTACACAGAATGTTTTACCCGCAAGCAAGTCTTTATAAACTGGCAATGCTTGTTGGAAAATATCATCAAGATCGGTAAAAGTAGATTCGTGTACTTCTAATGAATGGGCAATACCCGGAGTATTTTTTAATACTTCACGATAGAATTCGCGGTTTTTATCACTGTCGTCAGTGGTACGAACAACAATTTTATCCCATTCAAGGATCACGCGAGCATGTTCATCTTCACGACGCAAAATATTACGTAAACTCGATTGCAGCATTTTACTGAAACGCTGGCGCACGGATTTACTTTTCATCATTACTTCTGGGAATATTTTTACAATAAATTTCATGGTTTTGCCTACATCATAATTCAAACAAACAGTTGGCCCAGCATTTCATCGCGCTGGGTGTTTAGCTGATATATTCGATTAACTTAAATCAAAATAAAAAAACGGGCTACACCTTAAGATGAGCCCGTTCCTGTTGCTGGTCAGCAGTATACTCAAAATGCCTAAATATGCAAGATTCTAACGACTCACTAGCCGGGTTAATTGCGGTGTGGCATTACCCACTAACTCGATTTCGACTTGACTGCCAACTTCAATCTTCGATTGTAATAACCAAGGTTGAGAACGTCCCGATACCCGTGTTACTTGATGCCCCGAGAGGGCTAATGGTTGCACATGAACAATCGGAGTTATACGACTACTTTTACCTATCTGATAAGTTATATCAACAACATGGCTTATGCCTTTCGGGCCGGTAAATTTTAGCGCTAATGCCCAACGCGGTGCATGCTGGGTTTGACCATATTCACGCTGGCGCGCATGCTGAGCTAATTTAATTACAATACCATCAAGTAATAATGTCTCGGTGTTTTGATAGTGCGCTAGCCAACGATCAATATCATTAGGGCTATCGATTAGATGACTCATCTTAGACATATCCGCAAAACCGAGCATCGCTAATTGCGCCAAGCCCATAAGCTCATCGCTATAAGGCGAATCAACCCAACGCCAAGGCATAAAACGTAAACTCATGACATCCGATTGTAGCGGTGACGATTGACTAGCAATACCTGCGGTCATATGACGAGAAGATACATACTTCCCTCGCAGCAGCCAATCTTGCTGCTCCACATATAATTCACCATGGATAACCAAGGTATGTGGGTAAGCAATAATGCTATTAACGGCATTACTGCGCAGTATCAACGTCAATAAATCCTTACCTTGTTGACCATTTCCTCGACTCGACGCCGCCACTAACATACCTTTTTCATAGACTAATTCGACTGCCATGCCGTCCACTTTCGGTTGCAGCAATAATGGTTTATCTTGATGCAGCTGATAAAATGTATCAACTCCCGCTCTTTCGCGCACAGATTTTAAACTTAACATAGCTTGTCGGTGCGGCTGTCGATCTCGTTGACGACGATCATAATTATCACTCGCCCCCAGCTGCGTTAATATCGGTGACAGGCAATCTGATAACACCCCAAGCTCATCCACTAATAAATCAAACTCACCATCATGTAATAACGGTGTTTGACCTGTGTAATAGATCTGTCGATGTTTAATTATCTGTGCTTCTAAATAACGAATACGATGCTGGTTGAGTACACTGGGACACCGAGAATGTACCACTGTACTTTTTGCTAATGAATCGATTGATGCTGACGGTATTATATCATCAGCGAATAGGGGCTGAGTGCTTGATGCGAATAGCGATACGAGTAATGGATAAGTGCGAATAAACATCTGAGTTCCAAGCAATATGGTGGTATAACTCAGTATGATAAAGAGAATGAAAGTTAACCGATTAATTGCATTACAATAACCTGAAGTATCGACAGAAAGCGACTTTCGAAGACTGTTAATCGTGTTACATCACAAATCAGAGACTCTATTAATGCGTATTGAAGTGGTTTATTTACGAAGTGAGGAACTTGAACTTGCTTAGCCATCAGCTACACTAATATTATAGATCCCAAAATTCTGCCCTGAGAGGTATTACCATGCAACTTGCCGATATAAAAAGCATGTATCATAGACATGAACTGGTCGAAGCAATTATCGAACCTTCATTGGTCGCGAATGGATGGATTGTCGAATTTAAATCCGATAATGGTGATATTATTCCACTCACCGATTTTAGTGGCCACGAGAAATGTTATCGAAACTTAGATATTGCCACCGCCACCGCACAACAAGTTGGCTTTCCGGTAGTGAGAATAGACGAATCATTTTGACTCGCCGGTTCATCTAACATCACGGTTAATCACAGATCAAATAGTCAGCAGGTATTAAGCTGACCATTTGTCTAATTATAGTTGTGAGTGTGGTTTTGGATATAGTTATGGATTAAGGTTCAAAACTTTCACGCATAAACTCTTTACCATCACAATTAGCACAAGATAATACTACTGTTGGATGAAACAATTCTTTTTGATAACCACAGCGAACGCAGGTTAATAAACCAAAACCAACTTCATCACCTACTTTATAAAGTCCATGATGCAATAGATCATCACCAACCTCAGTCCACTCCACTTGGGTCTTATCGGTTATCGATGCTAACGTTCCCCAGGTGATTTTATCCCATGCTTGATACCAAGCTGATAATTTAAAGTCAGCAAGACTGGTTTGATAGTCTTTATTGAACTCACCAAGATCATGGCGAACATAAGCAGATGCTTCGGTTAATTCTTTTTTAGTTAAATCCCCTGCAGCACCTAAGTAAGCTTCAGCTTTAAGCACAAATCGTTGCGTAAAATCATTACCCATAAATTGCTTCCTCCCCTTATAGCTCAGAGGATGTACAGATAAGTTACGCACTGTATTTTGATATTGAGTATTGAGCTTAGCCATATAAACCTCCGAATTAATGTAATAACAGTTAGCCTGTATTTATTAATAAAACGTCATCTATATTGATCAGTAAACATTATTCACTACTAGCAATAACCAACACCTTGTAAGTATAAAAATAGCCACTGCTATAACTTAAGTATATGCCAAAATGAGCAGCCAACAAGCGGTCTACATCACATAGTTTCCTTGTAAAGGTGGCCAATCAGCATTATCAGTAAGGAAAACTTATCGCTATCTGCAAATGAAACTTGTTGCCCTCACTGTGCTAAGGTATTCTATGGCAAAATTTTGTTTATAAATCCTACCAAGAACAGACTGGATATTACCCATGCAAGAACAATATACTCCAAGCAGTATCGAACCTCAGGTTCAACAACACTGGCACGAAAATAAAACATTCGAAGTACATAACGACGAAACGAAAGAAAAATTCTACTGCTTGTCTATGTTCCCATACCCAAGTGGTCGCCTGCACATGGGCCATGTACGTAACTACACTATTGGTGACGTGATCGCACGTTTCCAACGTATGCAAGGCAAAAACGTATTACAACCTATCGGTTGGGATGCATTTGGTCTACCAGCTGAAAATGCAGCAATCAAGAACAACACTGCACCTGCACCTTGGACATATGAAAACATCGATTACATGAAGGGTCAGCTAACGTCTTTAGGCTTTGGTTATGACTGGAACCGTGAAATCGCAACCTGTACACCTGAATACTACCGTTGGGAACAAGAGTTCTTCACTAAACTTTACAGTAAAGGTTTAGTTTACAAAAAGACTTCATCAGTTAACTGGTGCCCGAACGATGAAACTGTACTTGCTAACGAACAAGTAAATGACGGTTGCTGCTGGCGTTGTGATACGCCGGTAGAACAAAAAGAAATTCCACAGTGGTTCATTAAGATCACTGAATACGCAGACGAGCTACTTTCATCTATTGATGAACTTGACGGCTGGCCTGAGCAAGTTAAAACCATGCAACGTAACTGGATCGGTCGCAGCGAAGGTATCGAACTAGACTTCGCAGTTGAAGGACAAAGTGACGAGCTAAGCAAGCTATCGGTATACACGACACGTCCAGACACAGTAATGGGTGTAACGTATGTTGGTATCGCAGCTGGTCACCCACTTGCAGAACAAGCCGCATTAACAAACCCAGCACTAGCAGAGTTCAACCTTGAATGTAAAAACATGAAAGTGGCTGAAGCTGATTTAGAAAAAATGGAAAAGAAAGGTATGGCTACTGGCCTATACGCTATTCATCCATTAAATGGTCGTAAAGTACCGGTATACGTAGCTAACTTCGTATTAATGGGTTACGGCACAGGCGCTGTTATGGCTGTTCCAGCTCACGATCAACGTGACTATGAATTCGCAACTAAATACGGCATCGATATCGTACCAGTAATCAAACCAAGCAATGGTAGCGAATTAGACGTATCTGAAGTAGCGTTCACTGAAAAAGGTGTATTGTTCAACTCAGGCGAATTCGACGGTTTAGAATTTGGCGCAGCGGTAGATGCAATTGCGACTAAATTAGAAGCAAGCGGTCAAGGCACCAAGAAAGTTAACTTCCGTCTACGTGACTGGGGTGTTTCTCGTCAACGTTATTGGGGCGCGCCAATCCCAATGTTGACACTTGAAGATGGTTCAGTTGTACCAACACCTGCAGACCAACTTCCAGTGATCTTACCTGAAGATGTTAAAATGGACGGCATTCAAAGTCCAATTAAAGCCGATTTAGAATGGGCTAAAACAACATACAATGGTCAACCTGCACTACGTGAAACAGATACTTTCGATACCTTCATGGAATCGTCTTGGTACTATGCACGTTACTGTAGCGCGACATCAGAAACTGAAATGCTAAACCGTGAAGATGCAAATCACTGGTTACCAGTAGATCAGTATGTTGGTGGTATTGAACACGCATGTATGCACTTATTATATGCACGTTTCTTCCACAAACTGCTACGTGATGAGCAAATGGTTGATAGCAACGAACCGTTCAAACGTCTACTTTGTCAAGGTATGGTACTTGCTGATGCATACTACTACACTAACGACAACGGCGGCCGTGTTTGGGTTTCGCCATTAGATGTAACTGTTGAGCGTGACGAAAAAGGTCAACCAACTAAGTACATCGACAATGAAGGCAATGAACTTGTTTATACTGGCATGACTAAAATGTCGAAGTCTAAAAACAACGGTATTGACCCACAAACAATGATTGAACGTTTTGGTGCTGATACCGTACGTCTATTCATGATGTTTGCAGCTCCTGCTGACCAAACACTAGAATGGCAAGACTCGGCTGTAGAAGGTGCACACCGTTTCCTACGTCGTATCTGGACATTAGCTTACAACCACATCAGTAAAGGTGAAGTTGTAGCGCTAGATGTTGCAGCACTTAACGGCAAGCAACAAGAACTACGTCGTGAGATCCATAAAACAATTGCTAAGGTATCTGATGATATCGAACGTCGTCAAACGTTCAACACTGCAATTGCATCTGTTATGGAACTAATGAACAAGTTATCTAAAGCACCGCAAGAATCAGAGCAAGATCGCGCGCTGCTTCAAGAAGCATTAGTGGCAGTTGTTCGCCTACTTGCACCAATCACGCCGCACATCTGTTTTGAACTGTGGAACAAATTAGGTCAAGAAGGTAACATCGACGAAGCGCTATGGCCTGTAGCAGACCAAGCGGCAAT
This sequence comes from Moritella sp., assembly GCF_033791185.1. Classification (GTDB taxonomy): domain Bacteria; phylum Pseudomonadota; class Gammaproteobacteria; order Enterobacterales; family Moritellaceae; genus Moritella. The sequence goes on from NZ_JASJHF010000141.1 coordinate 20,949, forward strand.
GGTTGAATCTGAAAAACTAATCATCGTGCAAGTGAACGGTAAACTGCGTGCTAAATTAACAGTACCAGCTGACGCAACACGTGAATCTGTTGAAGCATTAGCAAATGCAGATGAAAACGTGACTAAGTTCACTGACGGTAAAACAGTACGTAAAGTAATTTTCGTACCAGGTAAACTACTAAACATTGTTGCTAACTAAGTTACAACATAAGTAGCTAATCAGTACTAACGATAGCGTTAAATAACCTTGTCGTTAGTCGATTTATAGACCGCTTAGCTGCAAATAGTACACAAATAATAGGCCCTGCATTCTGCTTTTATTTTTATAGTAGAGTCTAGGGCTTTTTTGTTTTTCGATTACGTGTAAAATTAGCTGCAATTAACTTATATCTTTTGTAGGCATTATGATCGCACCGGCACTGACACCACGTTTTATTCGACTAACTTGCATCTTCTTGGTAACAGCAGTGCTTGGCGGCTGCGGCTTCCATTTAAAAAATGGCAGCGGTATTCCCAATGAATTACGCAATCTAACCTTAATATCGAGCAAATATTCCGATCTAACCCGCCTAATCAAGCAAGAATTGCGCTACAACCAAATCAATCTCGTTACCCCTGCGCTAGCATCCGAATCGAGTTCTGAGTCGCTGACAACTGAAACCCAAACGAATGACGAAAGCACGCAAATCGGTGAAGATTCCACTCAAACCAAAACCACCGCAATGGATCCAGCACTGCTAAATTCAGAAACACCGATTTTAAGAATCATGTCCGAAAGCACTGGTTCACGCACCGTTTCACTCTATTCCGATGCAACAGCGGCTGAATATGAATTGAGCTATGTGATAAAAATGGAAGTCCGAATGCCAAATCAAGAGCCACAGTATTTTACTGTTGCCCTGCAGCGCGACCAATTAAATAATTCACAAGAAGCATTAGCCCGCTCTCGTGAAGCTGAATTATTAAGAAAAGAATTACGTGAAGCCGCGGCTCAACAAATTGTGCGCACATTAAGCCAAGTTATTATTGAGCCAAAAAAAATCGGCTACGATGAATCAGATCTCAATGAAGCAGTCCAACATACAGATATTGAAACGAACTAATGCGCGTTTATCCAGAACAACTCGATCAGTACTTAAAGACTGAAATCAAACTCTGCTATTTAATATTCGGCGAAGAGCCCTTATTAAAAATGGAAGCAATTGAGCAGATTAAAGTGGCCGCGAAGAAAGTCGGCTTCGATGAACACCATAAGTTTCATGCCGAGCCAACCATGGATTGGCCGGCGGTGTTTAATGCTTGCCAATCCATGTCGCTGTTTTCCAGTCGTCAAACCATCGAACTGATCTTTGATAAGCGACCGGCTAAAGAAGATATTAGTCAGCTTAATGATTTATTTAAACTGCTAAACCCAGATCTCATTATCATTATCAGTGGTCCGTACTTAACCAAAGCACAGCAAAGCGCGAAATGGTTTCTGCAGTATTTCAAAAATGCACTTTACATCCCAGTCGGTCATCCCGAAGGGCGCTTTTTTGCTAACTGGATGCGCCATCGTCTCAAACGTGCCAATCTTGATGCCCAAGCGGATGTAATCACCCTGCTTTGTCGTAGCTTTGAAGGTAACTTATTAGCAGCCAAGCAGGAGATAGATAAATTATCTTTGCTCCACCCAGGCCAGACACTCACCTTGGCACAGTTGCAAGCATCAATTACCCAGCATTCACACTTCAGTAGTTTCCAGCTGGTTGATGCGCTACTTGCCGGTAAAGTAAATCGTGGGCAGCGGATCCTGCAACAATTACAGGCCGAAGGTGTCGACCCGATCGTGATTAACTGGTCGCTAAATAAGGAAATCAATCAGCTTTATCATTACAGTTTGATGCAGCAGCAAGGACTGTCGGTGATTGATGAAATGAAAAAACAGCGGTTATGGGCAGGTCGCCAGCAAATTATTAATGCCTGCTTGAGTCGCTTATCCTTGAGTAAAATTGAGCAAATGTTGGTACTTTGTTCAAGCGTTGATAGTGCAATCAAAACTAGCACCAGTATTGATCCTTGGTTATCACTACAAATGCTAAGTATTAGTTTTGCTGACTCGACTTTGCTACCCAATTTTCATCATTCTGAAATTAAATAATTTTGTGTCTTTATTAATAACAAGCGGCTATTTATGACTGATTTTCCCCTGACTCGCGCCATTGGTATTTTAGGCGGTACGTTTGATCCGATCCATTATGGTCATTTACGTCCTTGTTTAGATTTATTACAACAACTTAATTTGGCGGAAGTCAGGTTGATGCCAAATCACATCCCCCCACATCGCGCGGCCCCAGGATCGAATGCACAACATCGATTAACGATGGCGGCATTAGCGGTAGAAAATTGTGATGAGCTAAGTGTTGATACGCGAGAACTGAACCGTTCGACACCTTCTTATACCATTGATACCTTAATTGAGCTTGCCGCTGAAAATCCAACCACCTCGGTGTACTTTTTAATTGGCCTTGATTCGCTAAATAGCTTACATACCTGGTATCGCTGGCAAGAGCTATTAGATTACTGTCATCTCGTAGTGAGTTACCGTCCTAACTACGAATTGCAACTATCCCCCGACGTTAAAAAATTATTTGAACAAGTACAAACAACGGATGTCGAAGTCCTGCAGCAACAAAAACAGGGGCGTATTTTACTGTGGCCAACTACACAGTTAGAAATATCGGCGACACGGATCCGTCAGTTGATTAAAAACCAACAAAACCCTCAATATCTATTGCCAGATAACGTGCTGTCTTACATACAAAAAAACAATTTGTATGCGTAAAAGTCAGTAGATACTAGCTCAAGAACAAGCTAGGTATATATTTAGGCATTATTCACTGTTATAATTCGCGGTTAACTCGATAAAGTTCCTCTGGAGGACCCTTGCAAATTTCTGAGCTGCAAGCATTTGTACTAGATAAAATTGAAGATATGAAAGCCCGTGACATCCAAGTTGTTGACGTTAAGGGTAAATCACCAGTAACAGATCTAATGATCGTATGTACTGGTACATCAAAAACTCACGTTAAATCGATTTCTAATCATCTTTACCTAGAAGCTAAGCGTCACGAAGTGTACGTGATGGGCATTGAAGGTATGGAAGATAGTGAATGGGTTTTAGTTGATATGGGTGACGTAGTCGTACACATCATGCAACAACAAACGCGTGATCTATACCAGCTAGAACAACTTTGGCAGTCTGTAGGGGCATAGTCAATGAAGATTCAGCTAGTTGCTGTTGGTACTAAGATGCCAGCATGGGTAGAAACCGGGTATAAAGAATATACACGTCGCTTCCCTAAAGATATGCCTTTTGAATTACTTGAGATCAATGCGGGTAAGCGTGGTAAAAACGCTGACATCAAACGGATCTTAGAATTAGAAGGTGTTAAAACGATGCAAGCGATCCCGAAAGGTAATCGTATCGTGACTCTAGAGGTTACCGGCAAACCTTGGACTACTGAACAGCTAGCTGTTGAACTAGATAAGTGGAAGCATGATGGTCGTGACGTTAGCCTATTGATCGGCGGCCCAGAAGGACTTGCACCAGAATGCATCGCGGCATCAGAACAGCGCTGGTCGCTGTCACCACTAACCTTACCACATCCGATGGTACGTGTAGTGGTTGCCGAAGCGTTATATCGCGCTTGGAGTGTAACAACAAACCATCCTTATCATAGAGAGTAATATTGGTGGCAAGGAAGCGTATAGCCTTACGAGATCATTCTGCGGAAACTGCATTATTTAGCCGTCGCATCATGGTCTCATTTATTTTTGTCCTTTGCGTACTTGGCTTATTACTGAGTAACCTTTATTACTTACAAGTCGACTCCTATCAGGCGTATCAAACCCGTTCAAATGAAAATCGTGTTAAATTAGTGCCAATCGCACCTAATCGTGGACTTATTTATGATCGTAATGGCATACTTTTAGCTGAAAATAAACCCGTCTACAGCTTAGATATGGTACCGGAAAAGATCACCGATATTGATGCAACAATAGCCAAATTAACCACCTTATTAACCCTGACCGAAGACAATATTGCCGATTTTAATACTCGTCTAAAACGTCAACGTCGCTTCAAACAAGTATCAATATTAACCAATTTATCAGAAGCTGAAGTCGCCCTATTCTCCGTTCAGCAGCATAAATACCCCGGTATTTCAGTCACAGCTCGACTAAAACGTTATTACCCGTTTGGTGATGCTCTCACCCATGCTGTTGGTTATGTAGCTCGAATTAACAGTAACGATTTAAACCGCTTAGAGAGAGATGGTATACGCGCGACCTATGCCGCCACTCATGATATTGGCAAGCAAGGCATCGAGCGTTATTACGAAAAAACCCTCCATGGCGAGCCCGGCTTTAAAGAAGTTGAAGTCAATAACCGTGGTAAGATCGTCCGTACACTAAAGATCACGCCACCGGTACCCGGTAATGATCTGTATTTAAATATCGACATCCGTTTACAACTAAAAGCACAAAAAGAATTAGCGGGACGCCGTGGGGCGATAGTCTTACTGGCACCCAAAACCGGTGAAGTATTCGCGATGATCTCAAGCCCGAGTTATGATCCCAACTTGTTTGTACACGGTATCAGCAGTAAAAATTATAACCGTTTATTGCAGTCCAAAGATCGTCCCTTGATTAACCGAGCGACACAAGGGCGCTATCCGCCAGCATCGACAGTCAAACCACAACTGGCAATCTTAGCTTTAGAAGACGGTGCAATCACACCAAGCACGATTATTAATGATCGCGGTTGGTTCCAGATCCCCAATACTAAGCGCCGTTTCCGTGATTGGAAACGCTGGGGACATGGCAAAATTAATGTTTATAAAGCCATTGAGCAATCATCCGATACCTTCTTTTATAACCTCGCTTATAGCGTCGGTATCGATAAGATTCATAGCTTTATGACCGAGTTTGGCTTTGGTGATTACACTGGTATTGATGTGAAAGAAGAAACCAATGCTATTTTGCCATCACGAGAATGGAAGCGAGCACGCTACAATGAACCTTGGTATCAAGGTGACACCATTTCTGTTGGTATTGGTCAAGGTTACTGGTCTTCAACCCCAATCCAGTTAGCCAAAGCAACCGGTATTGTCGCCAGTAAAGGCTTACGCCCTGTTCCACAATTAGTCAGAGATATCAAATATACCAATGGGGACGTATATGAACCTGTGGTTGAATTACCGCCGCTGAAATTAAAAGATCCAGCTAACTGGCAAGTGGCCAAAGATGGCATGCACGGTGTAGTAACTAAAAGTAACGGCACCGCACGCCGCGCTTTTGCCAAAGCAAAATATACCGCCGCAGGTAAATCAGGTACCGCACAGTTATACCAACTTGGTGAAGAAAAATACGACGCCAGTAAGATACGAGAACGATTGCGTGATAATGCCATGTTTGTGGCTTATGCACCGTTTGAAGAACCGGAAATTTCAGCCACTATTATTCTAGAAAATGCCGGTGGTGGTAGCTCACAAGCAGCACCTTCAGCACGCCGTTTATTTGATGTCTACTTTGACAATAAAAAGGAAAATTAATGCCAGATCGTCGTCATAATCAAAGTATTTGGTATAAGTTGCATATCGATTTTCCATTACTCTTTGGCTTATTAAGTCTGCTCGGTGTTAGCCTAGTGGTACTTTACAGTGCAGGTGGCGCTGATATTGCGCTGATGGAAAGACAGATATTTCGTATGTTACTTGCCTTAGCTGTCATGTTTGCATTAGCACAGGTCTCACCATCAGTCTATCGACGCTGGGCATTCCCTATCTTTATCATTGGCACCATACTATTAATTGCAGTATTGCTGTTTGGTCATGTCGGAAAAGGCGCGCAGCGTTGGATTGACCTAGGTTTTACCAAATTCCAACCATCCGAAATTATGAAAGTGGTGATGCCACTGGCTGTTGCTCGTTATATGAGTAATCAGTCTATTCCCCCCAGTTTTAGAACCATCATTAGCGCATTAATCATGGTATTGGTGCCCACATTATTAATCGCTAAGCAACCCGATTTGGGTACTTCGTTACTGGTGGCTATTTCAGGTATTTTCGTTATTTTTTTAGCCGGTATGTCGTGGCGTTTAGTGATGATTGCATTTGGATTGATATCGGGTTTTGCACCTATCCTGTGGTTTTTCTTAATGCACCCTTATCAAAAACAGCGGGTATTAACCTTCTTAAATCCAGAAACCGACCCACTTGGCTCAGGCTATCATATTATTCAATCTAAAATAGCCATTGGTTCTGGCGGTTTTTGGGGTAAAGGTTGGTTATCCGGCACCCAATCACAGCTCGATTTTTTACCTGAACGTCATACCGACTTTATTTTTGCTGTCTACAGCGAAGAGTTCGGTTTATTTGGGGTGATCTTACTGCTGTCACTTTATCTGTTTGTGATCTGCCGTGGTTTATTTATCGCATTAGAAGGTCAACGCGTATTTGAGCGCCTTATCGCGGGTAGTATAACCCTAACATTCTTTATTTATGTGTTCGTTAATATCGGCATGGTGAGTGGATTATTACCCGTTGTAGGTGTACCACTGCCTTTAATTAGCTATGGCGGCACTTCGATGGTGACATTGATGGCTGGATTTGGCATTCTAATGTCTGTAAGAACACACCGTCGCTTAAGTTGAGGAATCCAGATGCTGGGTAAAAAAGTATTATTTCTGCTAGGTCTAGCAGCGTTTCAAGCTAATAGTGCTGAGTTAACCAGTGAGCACAAGACTTGGATTGAAGAGTTAAGTAACAAATATGATATATCGGAACAATTACTTACCGATGCCATAGGACAAGCAAAATTTGATGAAAATGTATTAACCAAGATCCAAACACCATGGGAAAAAAAACCTTGGTATAAATACGCACCGATATTTATTACCGAAAGTCGTATTAACAAAGGTGTCGAGTACTGGAATCAGCACGAAGAGACCTTTGCCAAAGCCGAAAAAGAATATGGTGTGCCGGCACAAATTATTGTCGCAATTATGGGGGTTGAAACTTTCTATGGTAAATACAAGGGCAACATTTCGGTATTAGACTCACTGTATACCCTGGGTTTTAATTACCCTGCACGCGGCAAGTTTTTCCGTCAAGAGTTTGCGCAATACATTAAATTAAGCGAACAACAAGGTTGGAAGCTAACAGAAACACAAGGTTCATATGCAGGTGCAATGGGCTTAGGTCAATTTATCTCATCAAGTTACAGCCATTACGGCGTTGACTTTTCTGGTGACGGTAAAGTTGATATGATCAATGATCCCGTGGATGCCATTGGTAGTATTGCCAATTACTTTAGCATGCATAAATGGAATACCGGTGAGTCAGTTGCTTATCCCGTCAAAGTCGACAGCGAAAAAGTACAGGCATTATTGAATTCATCATTGAAAATAACCCATACATGGGCCGACCTAACCGCTGCAGGTGTCGTGCTACAAGAATCCGATGCTCGTGTACCAACGATTAACATTGAAGACTCAACTCCAGCAAAATTACTCAAGCTACAAGAACTTGATAGTGATGAGTATTGGGTTTACCTGGATAACTTCTACAGTATTACGCGTTACAATCACAGTTCATTGTACGCTATGGCTGTATTCCAATTAAGTGAACAAATTAAACAAGCCAAACATGCGCAATAAACAACGTTTAACTCTACTTTGTATCTGCGGTCTTTTGGCCGCATGTTCTTCTTCTCGCTATCAGTACAATGATGATCACGCACCGGAAAACATTCCTCAGCTTGATGATATTGCTGATGCAGTGCCGATACCACAAACCTATAGCCATTATGCAAATCGTGACTATCAAGTACGTGGTATCGATTATGAAGTATGGCGAGACATAAAAACCTTAACCCAAGAGGGTAAAGCATCTTGGTATGGGAATAAGTTCCATGGCCATAAGACTTCCAACGGTGAAATATATGACATGTTTTCGATGTCTGCCGCACACAAAAACTTACCGCTACCAAGTTTTGTAAAAGTAACCAATTTAGGTAATGATAAGACCGTTGTCGTGCGTGTGAATGATCGCGGACCTTTCCATTCAGAACGTATTATTGACCTGTCTTACGCGGCCGCTTATAAATTAGATATGCTACAATCCGGCACAGCCAATGTACGTGTTGAATTGATCATACCGACTGCCGATAACAGTACCTTGTTTACCCCGACATCGAAGTCATTTATCCAAGTACTCGCGTCAAGTAGTAAAATCAAAGCACAACAAGTGGCAGACGCATTAAGCGCTGAGCATAAGACTAAAAACAGACTTGTTAGTAGCGGTAAATATTATCGTGTACAGCTTGGGCCAATAACCGACAGTGACAAAGCACAGGCACTGTTAGCTAAAGTTCAACAGAAATATACAAATGCTTATGTATTGAAGGAACTTTCAAGCAAAGCTGTGTCTAATAAACTTTAAATAGTAAGACATACATTCAGCTAGTTTGATAGACTAGCTGCTATTATCGAATAAACTTGTTATAGAAACGTTTGTTCAAGTTTATTTACCTAAGTTATCAACAACTTAATCACAAATTTAATTATAGCGAAGTGAAACGTGGCCAATCAATTAAAAAAACTTATCCTAACAAGCCTAGCAGTGGCGAGTTTCTCATTAAGTGCAGCACCCAGTGTCATTCCCGATACCCCAGTCGTTGCAGCTAAAGCATTCATATTAGTTGATTTTGATTCAGGCAAAGTTATCGCACAAAAAAATGCCGACGAATCATTAAAGCCTGCCAGCCTAACTAAAATGATGACAAGTTATGTTATTGGTCAAGAAATCAAAGCCGGTAATATCAACCTCGATGACCAAGTTACTATCAGTAAAAATGCCTGGGCTAAGAATTTCCCAGACTCATCAAAAATGTTTATCGAAGTTGGTAAAACGATCACTGTAGAAAAATTGAACCAAGGCATTATTGTTCAATCTGGTAATGATGCTTGCGTAGCAATGGCTGAACACATCGCTGGCACAGAAAGCGCATTTGCCCAGTTAATGAATTCATGGAGCAAGCAGCTCGGTATGGATGCAACGCATTTTGCTAATGCTCACGGTTTAGATAGCAAAGAGCAATACACAACAGCACGTGATATGGCGACATTAGGGGCAGCACTCATTCGTGATGTACCTGAAGAATACCGTATTTATTCGCAAAAGAAATTTACCTACAACGGCATCACCCAATACAACCGTAATGGTTTACTATGGGATAAAAGCATGAACGTAGACGGTATTAAAACTGGCCATACTTCAGGCGCAGGCTTTAACTTAGTATCTTCTGCAACTAAAGATAACATGCGTCTAGTTGCTGTAGTACTGGGTACTAAAAATGCTGATGCACGTAAAGCTGAAAGTAAAAAACTACTTAACTTCGGTTTCCGCTTCTATGAAACCGTCACACTACACGAAGCCAACAGTAAAATAGTCGCTGAACGAGTATGGATGGGCGAGCAAGAGCAAGTTGAATTGGGTCTGGCTAATAAATTAACCTTGACGGTTCCACGTGGCCAAGCGAAAAATCTAACCGCTAATTTTGAAATCCAAAAAGAACTAAGCGCACCTATCGCTAAAGGCGATGTCGTTGGTAAAGTATTCTATAATCTCAACGATGACGAAATTGCACAAGCTGATTTAGTCGCCCTTGAAGATATTGAATTGGGTAGCTGGTTTAGCCGATTAATTGATTATTTCAAATTATTATTTACTGGTTGGTTTGGTTAATCCTTTCCCTGACACCGTTACCCGATTATAATGACCAATACAAAGGAGGCAGTTGCCTCCTTTGCCATTATTGCTAAGGTACGAGAAAAACTAATGTCTTTAAATACTAAATTCGACGAACTACTTGATTTCCCTTGTCTATTGAACTTTAAAGTTATCGGTAACACCGATCAAAAACTAGAAGATAACATTGTAGCAGTGGCACACAAGCATGTTCCAAGTAACTACACTACTCGCTCTAAAAAGAGCAGTAAAGGCACTTACAACTCTGTAACCATCAACGTTAAAGTACAAAATAAAGATCAAGTAGAAGGTTTATACATAGCTTTCGGTGCGATCCCAGGTGTGGTCCGCGTTTTATAATAAATAATACCAAATCTAAAAATCTAATTAGTGTCGCTAATTAGATTTTTGTCGTTGGTGTTAATCATCTAGAAGAGCATATTTTGTCAGAACATAGCATTATTATTCGTCAACTTAATCGCCAATCTTACAGTACTGTATTTGACGCGATGAAAACGTTTACTGAGAACAGAGACGAAAATACAGAAGATGAACTTTGGTTTGTTGAGCACGACCCTGTGTTTACCCAAGGTCAAGCTGGTAAAGCTGAACATATCCTCGCCACCGGCGACATTCCAATAGTGCAAGCCGATCGTGGTGGTCAAGTGACTTATCACGGACCTGGTCAGCAAGTGGTGTACTTCTTACTCGATATTAAGCGTCGTAAGCTTGGCGTTCGTGCTCTTGTGACGCATATCGAGAACGGTATTGTGGCCACACTAGCAGAATCCGGTGTTGAAGCCTACCCTCGCGCAGATGCACCCGGTGTTTATGTGGCTGACAAAAAAGTTGCTTCACTCGGTTTAAGGATCAGAAAAGGTCGTTCATTTCATGGTTTAGCATTGAATGTAAACATGGACTTATCACCTTTTCTGCGTATTAACCCTTGCGGTTATGCGGGTATGGAGATGACCCAAACAAGTGATCTTGGTGGTGCTACCAGCTTAGAAGAAATACAACCTAAGCTAGTCGAACACCTATGTTCCCTGCTAGAATACACCCAATTAACTTTCAAAGATGGATTAACAGAGCATGAGTAAAACCGTTCGATTAGAGCCTGGCGTTAAACTTCGCGACGCAGATAAGATGGCTAAAATTCCAGTTAAAATTATTGCTACTGAGAATGATGAGATCCTGCGTAAGCCATCGTGGATGAAGATCCGTCTACCGAAAAGCTCTGCTCGCATCCAAGAAATTAAGAACGTGATGCGTGAAAACAACTTACATTCAGTTTGTGAAGAAGCATCATGCCCAAATTTATCAGAGTGCTTTAACCACGGTACAGCCACCTTTATGATCATGGGTGCAATTTGTACACGTCGTTGCCCATTCTGCGATGTAGCCCATGGTAAGCCATTACCACTGGTAGCAGAAGAACCGCTTAAACTGGCGCAAACTATTGCTAAAATGAAGCTTAAATACGTGGTTATCACCTCAGTAGACCGTGATGATCTACGTGATGGTGGAGCTCAGCATTTTGCCGATTGTATCCGTGAAATCCGTTTATTGAACCCTGAGATCAAAATCGAAATTTTGGTTCCAGATTTCAAAGGTCGTATGGATAAAGCATTAGAAATCTTTAAAGATACGCCACCTGATGTATTTAACCACAACCTAGAAACGGCTCCACAGCATTACAAAATGGCGCGTCCTGGTTCTGATTACCAGTGGTCTTTACGTTTATTAAAACGCTTTAAAGAGATGCACCCAACGGTTCCGACTAAGTCAGGTCTCATGATGGGCTTGGGCGAAACCAATGAAGAGATTGCTGAAGTAATTCGAGATCTTGCTGCGAACGATGTGACTATGCTGACATTAGGTCAATATTTACAACCTAGCCGTCATCACTTACCCGTGAAACGCTACGTCCACCCAGACGACTTTGATGCGCTCGGTGAGCTAGCAAAAGAGGTTGGCTTTGAGCACGCAGCTTGTGGCCCGTTTGTGCGCTCTTCATATCACGCAGACTTACAAGCACAAGGTAAAGAAGTTTCTTAATTCTTAGCCTGTGTTAAAGTAAAGCTAAACACGGTATTTTCCGTGTTTAGCTTTACTTTATTATTGCGTATTAAATCCAAACATATTCTCTTCCCTGCACTTCCAAACAAAACATTAGAACAGAACCTCAACTACTCCGTCTGTAATTCGGCGTCCTTGATTTCTTTTTTATCAAAATAAGAACCTGGCGCAGTTAATAAGCGTTTCGTCGCATCAACAGGCATCTCAAAAACACCTTTAATCGCCCCTTTCGTTGCTCCCTTAGAAGCATTTTCACCAATCTGATCACTGGCTTCGATTAAGGCTTCAATACGTGCTAACGTCGCTGGAGTATCAACACGAACTTTCTCAACCTGAGTTAAAATATGTGGGATCAATAGATTAATATCATCAACACGTTTATTCACCTCATCCACTCGAGTTAAAATGCTTGGTACCTGCTTGTTAACCGCGTTCACTTGTTTTAATACCGCTGGTAATTCAGATCTTACCGCCGCAACCTCTGACAGAATAGCTGGCACAACGAGGCGCACAGCTTCCACTTCCTGCAAAATTGGTGGTATAGCAGAACGGATGGACTCGGTCTCAGCCAATATACTCGGAATACTTTGCTTATTTATCATTTCAACTTGCGCGACTATCGCTGGTATTTGCACAGAAATATCATCTATTTGCTGTAATATATTCGGTAGTGCTTTACGTACTTCAGCCACTTCTTTGGTTAAATTCAGCAGCGCATAGGAAAGATAACTTAAACTCGCAGCAATCAAGGCTGCCGCTAATACCGCTGATAGATTAAACCGTGCAGCCACTTTTTTTCCATCTTGTTGAGCCA
>NZ_JASJHF010000142.1:0-8811 GCF_033791185.1 Moritella sp.
TGTGGTTCTGAAGGCTCGTTGGCGTTTATCACTGAAGCGAAACTGAATTTAACCCCGATCCCGAAGTTTCGTTGTCTTGTAAATGTTAAATACGACAGCTTTGATTCAGCGTTGCGTAATGCGCCATTCTTAATTGAAGCCAATGCCTTGTCAGTTGAAACGGTTGACTCGGTGGTGTTGAATTTAGCCAAACAAGATATCGTTTGGCACTCGGTTAAATCATTGATTACTGATGTGCCAGACAAAGACATGCAAGGCATTAACTTTGTCGAATTTGCCGAAGACGATGGTGACATTCAACAGCAAAAAATTAGCGCTTTAACTGCAGAGCTTGATCGCCTAATGACTGCAGGTGAAGCGGGGGTGATTGGTTATCAAATTTGTGACCAATTAAGCGACGTACTGAAAATATACGGCATGCGTAAAAAAGCGGTGGGTTTGTTAGGGGCAACCAAAGGCCAGGCTAAACCATTAGCGTTTGCTGAAGATACTGCTGTTCCTCCCGAAAATTTAGCGGACTATATTGTTGAGTTCAGAGCGTTGCTTGATAGTTATCACTTGCATTATGGTATGTTTGGCCACGTTGATGCGGGTGTACTTCACGTCCGTCCAGCATTGGATATGTTGGATCCGCAGCAAGAAGTTATCTTGCGTGAAATATCAGACAAAGTGGTAGCACTAACAGCTAAATATAAAGGGCTGATGTGGGGCGAACACGGTAAAGGCTTCCGTTCAGAATATGGTCCCGAGTTTTTTGGTGATGAGTTATTTACTGAGTTACGTAAGATTAAAGCCGCATTTGATCCTGATAACCGTTTAAATCCAGGCAAAATTTGTACGCCAATTAACAGTGAGGCACAATTAGTGTCTGTGGATGCGACCAAGCGTGGCGCCTATGATCGTCAGATCCCTGTGACGATACGTGATAGTTTTCCGCAAGCAATTGATTGTAACGGTAATGGTTTATGCTTCAATTATGATACTAAAAGCCCGATGTGTCCGTCGTTTAAAGAGAGCGGCGATCGCCGTCATTCACCAAAAGGCCGTGCTGGTTTAATGCGTGAATGGTTACGTCAACTGTCTTGTCATGAAATGACCGAGCATGAATTAGGTCAACAATTAGCCATACACAACAGCGATATCACTACCTTTACCACCCGGTTAAAAAATAGCTGGAATAAAGCCCGCGGCCGTTATGATTTTTCTCATGAAGTGATGGATGCCATGCAAAGCTGTCTGGCCTGTAAAGCCTGTACTGTGCAATGCCCTGTTAAAGTAGATGTGCCAGAGTTTAGATCGCGTTTTATCGATCAATACCACAGCCGCTATTTACGTCCGGTTAAAGATTTTGCCGTTGGCTACTCTGAAAGTTATACGCCGATAATGGCAAAGATGCCGAAGTTCTTTAATTTCTGGTTAGGTCAAGACTGGTTGCAAGCCGCGACCAAGCATACGATAGGCATGGTTAATATCCCGTTATTAAGTACGCCAACCTTAGCGGAATCATTACGCGGGCATTATGCTCAAAGTTTTGATTTAGCATATTTACAGCGTTTAAGTGCCGAAGATAAAGCCAAACATGTATTAATTGTTCAAGATCCGTTTACCAGTTTTTATGAAGCTGAATTAGTGACTACACTGGTTACGCTGATTGAAAAGCTAGGTTTAAAACCTGTGCTGTTACCGTTTAAACCCAATGGAAAACCGCAGCATGTGAAAGGCTTCTTAGCTAAATTTGCTAAGACGGCTGCCACAGCTGCAGAATTTTTAAATTCTTTACATGACCTTAATATGCCGATGCTGGGTCTTGATCCTGCATTGGTGCTTTGTTATCGCGATGAATATAAACAAATTCTTGCCGAGAAACGCGGTGATTTTTCTGTTCAGCTTATTCAAGAGTGGTTGTTAACGGATAATGCTCAAGTACATTTGCGCGAGGCGGTTAGTGGCCAAGCTATTAATAGCCAGGAGTCGCAGGCGGAACCTTATTACCTGTTTGCGCATTGTACCGAAAAGACTAACAAGCCAACGGCAGAGCAAGAGTGGCAACGTGTATTTAGTGATTTTGGCTTAGCGTTGGAAACGGTAGCAATAGGCTGTTGTGGGATGGCGGGGAGTTATGGCCATGATGCCAAAAATGTCGCTGCATCAAAAGCCATTTATGGGCAAAGTTGGAAGCATGCTTTAGCACAACGTGATGCATCTCGTTGTTTAGCCACAGGCTATTCTTGTCGTAGTCAGGTCAAGCGAATTGACGAAGTACGACTCAACCACCCGATTAAAGCGCTACTGAGTGTACTCGCTTAACCATTGTTAAGTATGAGCCGTATTAGAAATGTAAACGATACTGCTCATACCTTCTTCCTGCTTAGTATTGAGCCAAGTGTAGTTTTATAACGCTTGGTCGCATTTATCTTTTGTTCGTGCCTTTTTTTGATCGTGGCGGCGTATGCTGTACGAGTTAATTTAAGTCTGTCTCGAGCAAAAGGAAGATGTTCATGCCAATTACGTTACCAATCAAACGACAATTCAAATTATCGGTAAAACTCTCAGGTGTCATATTAGCGACGAGTTTGTTTTCTGGGTGTGTATCTTTGACCGAATTTACCGGCAGTAGTGATGGTGTTGCTATGTCTGCCGCTGCATCAGAAGATATGAATGCTGTAAATGCAGCCATGAATGCCGTAGAGATACTTTATCAACGCGGTAACACAGAAGATTTGGCTTATTACGCCCCAGTGCATTTTAACTTGGCTCTTAACAAGCGTGACGAATTATTAACTATGTATGAAAATTATACCCCCAGTGGTGGAAGCTGGTTTTCAAATACTGGTAGCGAAGATATTGAAGCGGGCACTGCAGTATTTGTACAGCGTATGAATCAATCTTTTCAGGCTAAGCTAATGACAGAGCCATTATTAGCCATTATCCGTGACCATGATGAATTTATTCAAAATGTCGATATTGATGGTTTTGAAGCGCCGCTTGATAAATTGCGAAAGTCGACAAGCCAATTTGCAGGGTTAATTGAAAGCCGTGGCACTGGGCTTGGTTTAGAGCATCAAAAAGTTAAATTAGAACGTGATTATAAAGCCCTTGAAGTGGACATGATAAAGCGTAAAGTATTACGCTTACCGACCAATGAGTTTAATTTACTCGATCAGGATCTTGTGCCTGAAAGCTATAGTCGAGCCCTCAATCGGTTGTATCGTTTAGAGCGATTAATTGAAAAAAATCCACGCGATAATACTGCTATCCAACAACAGCTCAGTCATGCCTACAATCAAATCAAGCAAGCAACGAGTATTGCCAAAGAAGTGGTCTGGGTTAAATCAAGAATTGAAACATCGGCA
The DNA here is from genome assembly GCF_033791185.1 of Moritella sp. GTDB lineage: Bacteria > Pseudomonadota > Gammaproteobacteria > Enterobacterales > Moritellaceae > Moritella. The sequence goes on from NZ_JASJHF010000142.1 coordinate 3,354, forward strand.
GAACGTGTGGTGATTAAATACCGTGATCATTTAAGTTCGTTGAATAGCTATTTGGGTACGGAAGAGTTAACCGCATTAGATTTTCAGTCTCAGGTCAGTGGTATCAAAGACGCGGTAGCATCAAAGCTATCACAACGAGATAAAGAACAAGTGCTTAATGATAAACATTTAAGCGAGCAACTTGCAGAACTAGGGCGTTTGTTAACGGGTCAAGACATGAGTAAGTACAGTATTACTCAGCAAGTAGATAATCTTCTTCTTGCGGCCAAAGGCATCGCTGATGAGAGTATCGTGGTGCCATTAGCATTACGATGACCGTGTCGTAACAGCATGTATATTATTTTAAAGTGAGCACTTTACATTTAGCAAGTGCTCATCTTGACATTTTGCAGTGGTTAAAGGTCTACGACACTGAGTTTTGTTGTTAGTGTATGGCTTGCGCCTGGCGCAACCGTTACCGCTTGCTTACCTATTATGGCAGGTTCTAAACAGAACATCGTTTGATAACCGTCATCTGGCATATCGACAAAGGCTTTTGCGCCTGATTGCCAAGGGTTCCAAACAACCATGGCATTATTGCCTTCATTCGTGATAGCAATTTTACGCTGAAGTTGTTTATCTTCTAGGGTAATTGTGGCAGTTGGGTTTGCACAAACAATATCCACATCTCCGACTAATGTACGCGGCTCTAGATTGTTTTTATCTAAACCTTGTACTTGTATTGCATCGGGTTGTGAAATTTGGAAGTAACTGTGTAACGCGCCGCCATAGTCAAAACTACTGTTACCGGTATTCTCGGTTAGTAGATTGATCGTTAAGGTATCGCTAATAATAAATTCAGCAATTAGATTAAACTCATGCGGCCATAACCTTTTCGTTTCAGAGCTTGACGTCAGCTGTAGACGAACGCAGCAGCTGTCAGCATCACTTTGACTGTCAAGTAATTGCCAATGGCTATTACGGGCAAAACCATGCGAGGGAAAATTTTTTGTTTGTGCTAACGGTTGAACAGTCGGGCTTTCTTGTGCTGGACCAAACCAAGGCCAGCAAATAGGTACGCCACCGCGGATCGCTTTTACACCATTAAAAATAGCATCATCACTCATCCATATCACTGGCGCTGAGTTTGCTGGTATGAAGCTAAGTAAATGCGCGCCAAACAAGCTGAGACGGGCATGCGCTTTAGGATGAGTAATATGCAGGTATTTGAGACCATTACTGGTGATCAAATTAATGTGCTCAGTTAACGGTATTTGACCCGTGATTGCATCGCGATATGACATAAAATCCCCAACATAGAAAAGGCGACCTAATGGTCGCCTTTAGCATTATAATTTAATTAACGTTAACGATTAGTTAACTTTAATTATTTAGCGCTCATAAGTAGGATAGCGTTATCTAACATACGGTTAGAGAAGCCCCACTCATTGTCGTACCAAGACATAACTTTAACAAGTTTGCCTTGAACTTTAGTTTGAGTCGCATCAAAGTTAGATGTGTGTGCATCGTGGTTGAAGTCGATTGAAACTAGTGGTTCGTTGTTAACAGCTAGTGCACGGGCTAGGATTGGATCCGCAGCTACTGCATCAGTGATAAGTTGGTTGATTTCTTCAGGAGAAGTATCACGGCCAGCTTCAAAAGTAAGGTCAACTAGAGAAACGTTGATTGTTGGTACACGTACCGCCATACCTTGGAATTTGCCTTGTAGTTCAGGAACTACTAGGCCAACTGCTGCTGCAGCACCAGTGCTTGTTGGGATCATGTTCATTGCCGCTGCACGTGCACGGTATAGATCTGAGTGATAAACATCTGATAGACGTTGGTCATTTGTGTAAGCATGGATAGTAGTCATCATGCCGTTAACGATACCAACGTTGTCGTTTAAGATTTTAGCGATTGGAGCTAGGCAGTTAGTAGTACATGAAGCGTTTGAAACAACAGTCATGTCTGCAGTGATTTCGTTTTGGTTAACACCGTAAACGATAGTTGCATCTACATCTTTACCAGGTGCAGAGATAAGTACTTTCTTAGCGCCTGCATCAAGGTGAACTTGACATGCAGTTTTGCTTGCGAAGATACCAGTACATTCTAGTACTACGTCTACTCCTAATTCAGCCCAAGGTAAGTCTTTTGGATTGCGTTCTGAGAAAGTTTTGATACGGTCGCCGTTGATGATTAGTGCTTCAGCATCAAAATCAACAGTACCAGGGAAACGACCATGTGCAGTATCATATTTAGTTAGGTGAGCGTTGATTTTTGAATCACCTAGGTCGTTGATTGCAACGATTTCTAGATCTTGTTCTTTACCACCTTCGTAGAATGCACGAAGTACGTTTCTGCCGATTCGACCATAACCATTGATTGCTACTTTAATTGTCATAACTTGTATCCATTATTTTAATGTAAGTTTGAATTAATAATCTTGCTTGGTTGTAAATTTACAAGATTTTGATGGAAAGACAAGAATAAATACTAAAATGTATGAGTTGAATCACAAAATGTTGCAAATTTACGAAAATTAACTGATTCAAGTCACTTTATTATGTCTTTTTGTTCTATTTATTACAGAAAGTAAGAAATCGAGATCACAAATTGAGACAGTGAGTCGCTCGAATGGCATAAATAATTTTATGATGTGTTCTTTAATACCATTTTCATTCGTTAAATATCCATGCTAAGCCTATCATTTGTATCGACTTTTAAAATTAACAATTTAAATGAACCTGCATTTGTTCAAATAATACAGTTCAGTTATAAACATTTGTCTTAGTGGAGTATAGACAAGAGTGGTAAAAAACCCATGAAACAGCCAACTTGTAATTCGGCGTGACCTCGCATCTTGGTATTGATTGGGTATAATAGCGCTAGGTTCACTATTTAAGGTGTCAAATGACAGCACAACATATTCTGCAATTAGGCCAAATGCTTGGTCTTAGTTGTACGGAATTAAATGCCAATGGCGATGAGCAAGCGTTACCGACTACGCAAATTACACAAGCATTGGCTGATTTTGGTTTTACCGATACGTTAGAAGTAAAACTAGAAGAGCAAATTAAGCAATTTTGGTTACGTGCTTTACCTCCGGTCATTATTGCGGATGAATCTGCGATGATCCAATTTGATCTGCATTTACCGATCGAATTTGTGACTGAAGATTTGATCTGGGAAATAAGAGCAGATCAAGCCGTGATTGAAAGTGGTGAGTTTACGCCTATTGAATGGTCGTTAAATGGTATTTATCATTTACATGATATGGAAATGCAAAGTTACCAAATTAGTTTAGAGCAGCCGCTTGCTGTTGGTAGTTATCAATTGGTTATTCTTGACCAAGGTAGTGAAGAACCCTTGGGTGAAAGCTGGGTGTTTAATCCTCCGGCGGCGTTAACGCCTGTAGGTGCTACGAAGCCAGTGATGGTGAGTGCATTACCGACAACAGATGTAATTCTGAGTCAATTATTAGCGCATGGCCAGTCTAGCTTGTCTACCGTTAACATCGACGCTGCACTTACTTTACCTGCGCAACTTGCACAATTACAGCGACAGTTCAATGCCGATAAAGCGCAGGATGAATTTATCTTAACGCTGAAAAATATTACCGCAACAGCTGCACTGTATCAAACACATTTAGCCCAATATTTAGCGGCTTACGTTATTGATGCTGTGACGGCGACGCGCCAAGAAACGCAAACCGTAGAATGGCAAGATAGCAATAGTGATAGTTATGAGTTTTACTTATGGCTAGTTGTGACAGGGGATAACAGCCAGACTGCAAATGTGTTATTACGCGATGTTGATTTTGCGAGTGATGCAGCTAATACAGGTTCATTTACGCATTGGCTATTAGCCGACTATCAGTTAGCACATTGCCAGTTAGATAACGCGTTAGCGGGTTCTACTGTAAATGGCATTAATAGCTATCAGTTACGCCAAGATAATTATGCTGCATTTACTGCGCTTATTGATTTTACAACGGCGCAATCGGCAGGATTACTGCTTAACCAACCATTATCGATCATGCAGCAGTGGTTAACGATTGGTGATGCAGGAATCTGGCAAAATCATGAGTTTAATGAATTGCTGAGTATCGTACTACTGAGTTGTGAGCGCCATGCTTGTACTTGTTATTATCAAGTTGATGACGCCCTGCCTGAAGAACTAACGGCTTATTTAGACGCTCGCGGTGTACAGCAATTGTCACTGTAGTTAGCGAACCATTATAACGAGTTTTAATCGCAAGGTTAAAACTCGGCTGATGACTGCGTATATTGATAGCTCTTTTCAGTAAACGTTTGCTGTTTTATTTGCTCGGCAACCTCTCTCGCTAGTTCTTCTAACCGTACTTTTTCTATAGTGGTTATTTTATGCGGATTGAATACGGTTAAGTTGATATTTTCAACATCGAGAATGATCGCCACCTGTGACCATAAGTAAGCCTGTGCATAATGTCGTTGGTGCATGTAAGCAGTTATTAAGCCATATAATAATTTTGCCGTCATCTCACTATCTGCATCTAACTGACTCTTATAGTCAAGTAAACTGATACCTTTCAATAAATTATCGATAGCTTTATTGGTATTTTTGTCATACATATTAGCCAGAGCGAGGTACAGTGCTGGATCACTGAAACTTTGCTGTTTAGACAGGGTAATAAATTGCTGTTTGGCGGTGTCATTATTGTGTGACTGCCAATGGTAATTGAGAATATAAGGATTATTGCTGTTGAGGGTCTGTTGTTCTAATAGCTGCAGTTGATCGTAAGTGCTCAACATCGCTGCTACCCGCTGAGCTTTTAATTCAGGGTGTGTCCTTGGCTCGATTAGCGCCGCTATTTTGATGCATTCTTGATAATCACGCAGCGTGGTTAATAGTGCATATTGTGCTGGTTCGTTATTATTTTGTGTTGCTTTAGAGCGACTAATAATGAGTTCATTTCTTTCTTGTTCACACCAATCATCAGTATTTAAATCTGCGCAAATAGCCGCGTTGTTTTCACATATAATGGCTACATCACTTGGCCCGTAACAAGCTGACAGCAAACTCGGTACAATAATAATCGGGATTAAATGCCGAACAGAAAGTAAACGCCTGACAGAGAGTAAACGGCTTATAGACAGTAAACGATACATACAACAAAGACCAAATCATGGGAATAGCAAAACCCTACCACAAATTGGTTAATGGGTCTAATGAGGGGAAAATATCACGCTATTATCCTGGTATTGTCTCGGTTATAAAATGAGCAAGCGGAAAAAGTGAAAGTGTTCCTATTTCATTGTTAAATATTTGTGTTTTGAATGAAAGCTAGAAAGTAAAAAAAGACCTAATTCATATGATTAATTGGTAAGTTAGCGGTTATTTTTGTATGATTAAGCTATCAAGTTGATTGAATGTCAGTCGTTAGTTACATGGCTGTTATTCTAGTGTTTCTTACATGTAGTTGTGATCAAAAGGGAAAAAA
>NZ_JASJHF010000143.1:0-13877 GCF_033791185.1 Moritella sp.
AGAAGTGTTCATTAAAGAGAATCGTGTCATATTTTATGATAATGTGGTGGTTACTCAAGGTACGATATTAATTCACGCGGACAAACTAACGGTATTAAGTTCGGGCGAAAAAGGCACCGAAGTGATGATCGCCACGGGTAAATTAGCCACTTTTTATCAAGAGCTTGATGACGGGAAAAAAATCAATGCGGAATCAAATGAGATCCGTTACGAACTCGGCAAAAAGCGCCTGACGTTATCAAAAAATGCACGCCTACGCCAAGCTGATAGCGAAGTCAAAGGTGATAAGATCATCTATCAAATTGACAAGCAAGAAATGATAGCTGAAAGCGGCAACAATGAATCCGATAGAGTGATCACTATTTTCACTCCTGAAAACAACAAAACTAAGTAGAGTAAATAAATTCATATGGCCCGTTTAAAAGCATCACACTTAGCAAAGAGCTACAACAAACGAAAAGTTGTTTCAGATGTGAGTCTCGAAGTCGAATCAGGACAAATTGTTGGTTTGCTTGGGCCAAATGGCGCAGGTAAAACAACCACCTTTTATATGGTTGTTGGCTTGGTGAAACGAGACCACGGACAAATCTTTATTGATGACCAAGAGTTAACCCATGAACCTATGCATATTCGCGCACAGCAAGGTATTGGTTACTTACCACAAGAAGCCTCTATTTTCCGTCGTTTATCGGTTACTAAAAATATCATGGCGATCTTAGAGTTACGTTCAGAGCTAAGCCGTTTCGAGCGTGAAGAAAAGTTAGAAGAACTGCTAGAAGAATTTCATATCACCCATATCCGTGATAGCTTAGGTATGAGTCTATCCGGTGGTGAACGTCGTCGGGTTGAAATTGCACGAGCATTAGCAGCTGACCCTAAATTTATTTTATTAGATGAACCGTTTGCTGGTGTTGATCCAATCTCTGTTGGCGACATTAAAAAAATCATTCAGCACTTACGTGATCGCGGTTTAGGGGTATTAATTACCGATCATAATGTGCGTGAAACACTCGATGTATGTGAACATTCTTATATTGTGAGCCATGGGCACTTGATCGCCTCTGGGACTTCTGAAGAGATCCTGTCCAACGAAAAAGTAAAAGAAGTATACCTTGGAGATCAATTCCGACTATAGTTTGATATTGATACGTAACCGCATTAAGGAAGAGAGAGAGTAGTCGTTAGATGAAGCCATCATTACAACTTCGTATGAGCCAATCTCTGGCAATGACGCCACAGTTACAACAAGCGATTCGATTATTACAATTATCGACTTTGGAGTTGCAGCAAGAGATTCAAGAAGCACTAGATAGCAATCCACTACTAGAACAAGAAGATCCTCATGAATCGCTTGCTAACGATGCAGAGAGTAATGACCCTCAGGACGGCAATAATCAGGATACGCTTACCGACAGCAGTCAAATTGAAGTCAGCGATGCGCTTGCCAGCGACTCCATGCCAGATGAATTACCCAATGACAGTAATTGGGATGATGTTTATACGCCACAAATCCAAAACCACAGTAGTGGTGGAGCAGGCATTGATGGACTCGATCAAGTTTATCAAGGTGAAACTAGCGAAGGCTTGTACGAACACTTGATGTGGCAAATGGAGTTGACCCCATTTTCGGATATTGATCGTGCCATTGCCGTTGCCATTATTGATGGCATTGATGACCATGGTTACCTTAATCAAAGTTGTGAAGAGATCCTCAGTAGTGTCGATATCGCCCCCGCTGAAGGTCATGACAACAACGAAGAATACATTGAATTAGATGAAGTTGAGGCGGTATTAAAACGTATTCAACATTTTGATCCCATCGGTGTTGCAGCTCGCTCATTGCAAGAGTGTTTATTGATCCAACTCCAGCATTTGCCGGAAAATACCCCTTGGTTAACAGAATGTCAGCAAATAATTAAATCTCATATGGATTTATTGGGCAATCGCGACTACCGTCAATTAAGCCGTAAAACAAAATTAAAAGAACCGCAGCTTAAAGAGGTCATGCAGCTAATTCAAAGCTTGGAACCAAGGCCTGGTAATGTCATTGACCAAACGGAAGGACTCTATGTTATTCCAGATGTATTGGTAAAGAAAAAAAATAATCAGTGGATAGTCGACTTAAACCCTGACATTGTGCCAAGATTAAAAGTGAACAATGAATATTCTAATCTTTCGACAGGTAACCGTAATAGCAGTGATGGACAATTTATTCGAACACACGTGCAAGAAGCTAAATGGTTTATTAAAAGTCTAGAAAGTCGTAATGATACATTATTAAAAGTGACGAAAAGTATTGTTCAACGTCAGATAGATTTCTTTGACTATGGCGATGAAGCCATGAAACCGATGGTGCTCAATGACGTTGCAGAAGAAGTGGAGATGCACGAATCAACGATTTCGCGTGTAACAACGCAGAAATTTATGCATACGCCGCGAGGTATTTTTGAATTGAAGTTTTTCTTTTCAAGCCATGTCAGTACGGATAATGGTGGCGAGTGTTCATCAACGGCTATCCGTGCATTAATTAAAAAATTGGTCGCAGCAGAGAATACCAGCAAACCATTAAGTGACAGTAAGATTGCTGATTTACTTGCTGATCAAGGTATTAAGGTAGCTAGACGTACAATCGCAAAGTACCGAGAAGCACTGAGTATACCGCCATCTAATCAGCGCAAGAGTCTTTTATAGTACTCACAAAACCTTCATAAGGGAGACATATATGCAAATTAATTTAACCGGTAGACATGTAGAAATTACAGATTCACTGAAAGATTACATTGATAGCAAGTTTTCCAAATTAGAACGGCATTTCGATCACATTAACAATATCCATGTGATCTTAAATGTCGAAAAGCTACTCCAAATCGCAGAAGCCAAAATACATTTGAACGGGGGTGAAATCTTTGCCGTACATGAACATAACGACATGTATGCAGCCATCGATGGCTTAATGGACAAGCTAGATCGCCAAGTCATTAAGCATAAAGAGAAATTAATTCGCCATTAATTTAAGTCCCACCACAAAGAACCTAAAGGAAAACACCATTTCCTTTAGGTATTCACCCTTCTGCCATAATTAAAACATATCATATCCAAATCAATTGCGGGATAATGAACCCATTATTGTATATCGCTATGGATTTAAAATTAGCAACCTAATTTTTGCTCTAGTCACGATGTATGAGCTGCGCAGATGTGAGGACAGAATATGAAATTAATAATTGTCAGTGGTCAATCAGGATCCGGTAAATCAATCGCATTACGGGTACTTGAAGATCTAGGCTACTATTGCGTAGACAACCTGCCCGTTACATTACTACCGCAACTATTACAAACCTTAAACGCCAAAACTGAAAAAGTGGCAGTAAGTATTGATGTGCGTAATTTACCGACTGACAGGAAAGAATTAAACGATATTATTACAGAACTAAAAGCCAGTACTGAACTAACGAGTTTATTCCTTGATACCAATAAAGCGGTTCTTATTAAACGTTACAGCGAAACGAGACGACTTCACCCGTTAACCAAAGACCAACTATCCCTCTCTCAAGCGATTGAGATAGAAGAAAAACGTTTAAGCCCTTTAGCCTTGCTCGCAGATTTAAAAATCGATACTACTGAACTTAATATTCACGAACTTAGCGAACAGATCAAAGAGCGTATTTTAGGTAAGAAAAATAACCAACTAGTTCTGGTATTCCAATCATTTGGCTTTAAACATGGCCTACCAATGGATGCCGATTATGTATTTGATGTGCGTTTTTTACCAAATCCACATTGGATCCCAGAATTAAAACCGTATACAGGTCTCGATGAGCCAGTCATTAAGTACTTAAGTCAACAGGCTGATGTGATGAGTTTTATTCTACAGATTGAAAATCTATTAACCACTTGGTTACCGCTATTAGAAAAAAATAATCGCAGTTATGTAACTGTCGCCATTGGTTGTACGGGTGGTCAACACCGCTCCGTATTCATTGCTGAACAACTGGCGAAAAGCTTTAAGTTACAAGATCGTGTGGTACAGACTCGTCACCAAACGTTAGAAAAAAACAAACATAAAATTAGCTAGCCACTTAGCCATGCCATTAACAATCTATATAGTTAATTATTATAATTTATTGTTAATACTGATTATAAATAGAGATTAAGCTAGAATTGCGACGCGCCAGCAAGCAAGGTCTTGCTGTAGTATTTTAAGAATGGGGACGACATATGCCAGAAAAGATGGAGCATGAAAGCACACACCTACGTTTAAGCGAAGTGAATGAAGCACTTGATAGTGGCATGTTTGTTCACGTTAAACGAATGCTCTACCAAACACCCCCTTGTGATATCGCCTTATTATTGGAATCATCGCCACCAGCAGGCCGTAAGGTACTGTGGCGATTAACCGACTCTGAAATACAAGGTGAAATCCTTGATGAGCTCAATGAAGATGCTAAAACCAGTATTCTTAAGCTCATGGATACCGAATCTTTAGTTGCAGCGACAGAAGGTTTAGATACCGATGATTTAGCTAACATTCTCCGTAGTCTACCAGATAGTATCTATCAAGAAGTTATCACCCAAATGGATACCCAAGATCGTCATCGTTTAGAAACCGCGATGGCTTATCCAGAAGATACGGCTGGTAGTATCATGGACACAGATACCATCACGTTACGACCTGATGTGACTGTCGATGTTATCTTGCGTTATATCCGTTTACGCGGGGAATTACCTGAAGCCACAGATACTTTATACGTGGTCGATAAAGATGATCGCTTAATCGGTGATGTGCCTTTAGCCATGTTATTAACCACAGATCCAAATAGCGTCATCAGCACTATAATGGATCGCGAAGCAGAAACATTACCTGTCACGCTTGATACCTCAGAAGTGGCCAAATTATTTGAACGTCATGACTGGATCTCAGCTCCGGTAATTGATGATGAGGGGAAGCTGCTCGGTCGTATTACTATTGATGACGTAGTTGATATTATTCGTGAAAATGCCGAACATGACATGATGGGTATGGCCGGTATGGATGACGATGAAGATACCTTCGCCCCCGTAATACAAAGTACCAAACGTCGTACATTATGGCTGGGGGTAAATTTAATTGCCGCCTTAACTGCCGCATCCGTGTCGAATATGTTTGAAGCGACGCTAGAACAATTGGCGACGCTGGCTATTTTAATGACCATTGTACCAAGTATGGGTGGTATTGCTGGTAATCAAACCTTAGCGCTGGTTATCCGTGGTATGGCTGTTGGTCATATTAACGAAGATAATAGCCGTTGGTTAATTGGTAAAGAGGCCACGGTAGGGGCGCTAAATGGTGCCATTTGGGCAATCTCTATCGCGATCATTGTCTCGCTATGGAAAGGCGACCCGTCACTGGGACTGATCATTGGTGGCGCGATGTTTATTAATATGGCGATGGGTGGACTGGCTGGCGTCGTGATCCCGCTGGTAATGAAAAAATACAATATCGACCCAGCATTAGCAGGTGGTATGGCATTAACTACAGTTACCGATGTGGTTGGCCTATTTGCCTTCTTAGGCATGGCGACGCTGGTTTACGGCGCTTAACTCGCGCTTCAGTCATTAATCGATAGCCGTTCGATATAACCATAATTTGATAAATAAAAAAGCCGGTGTATTACAACACCGGCTTTTTACATTCAATATTTTTAAATTTAAGTGCTAGTTACCCGCGATCTGCATCGACTCTAGCAGTGTAGAGCCCATCAAAATACTACTGCGAACATCAATATCGTTACCTACTGCAACAATGTTTTTAAACATATCGGTTAAGTTACCGGCAATCGTGATCTCATGTACAGGATATTGCAGTTCACCGTTCTCAACCCAGAAACCTGATGCACCACGGCTGTAATCGCCAGTCACTATATTAACGCCCTGTCCCATCAACTCAGTCACTAACAAGCCAGTGCCCATTTGACGACAAAGCTGGCCTAATGTTTCGCCTTTACCTGTTACGTTCCAGTTATGGATACCGCCAGCATGACCTGTGGTTTGCATACCCAATTTACGGCCACTGTAACTGGTTAATAAGTAGCTGTTTAAGATACCTTGTTCAACGACATTTAAATCTTTAGTACGTACACCTTCAGCATCAAACATAGATGACGCTAAACCACCCTTAATATGTGGGCGCTCTTGAATGTTCAACCACTCAGGGAAGATCTGTTCACCTAACTTGTCGAGCAAAAATGATGATTTACGATATAAGCTACCACCACTGATTCCCATAACAAGTTGACCCATCAAGCTGCTAGCAACATCATGGTGAAAAATCACTGGCACATTACAGGTATCAATCTTACGCGCGCCTAAACGGTCTACAGTACGATTAACGGCTTCGGTAGCAATCTGTTCAGGTGTCCACAACTTACTTGCGTCACGGGCCATTGAGTAGCCGTAATCACGTTCCATTGCCCCGTCTTGTTCTGCAATCAATACCGAGCTCATACTGTGACGCGTACTGGCATAACCATTCACTAAGCCGTGGCTGTTACCATATACTTTAATACTGCTATGGCTAGTAAACGCACCTTCACTGTTCACAATACGCGAATCTTGCGCTAATGCTAAACGCTCCGTCAGGCAAGCTTGTTCAATGGCATACTCAGGTTCAATCTTAATCGGGTGACATAAATCTAAATCTTCAGGGTCAAATGCCATCAAATCACGGTCAGCCAAGCCTGCAAATTCATCTTCAGCAGTATGCAAGGCAATATCTAACGCAGCCGCAACGGTACTTTTAATTGCAGCTTCACTTAAATCCGATGTGGATGCATTACCTTTACGTTGGCCACGGTATACACAGATACCTAATGCACCATCATGGTTAAACTCCACATTTTCAACTTCGCCCATGCGAGTACTCACAGACAAACCCGTTTGTCGTGAAATAGCTACTTCAGCAGCACTCGCGCCCGCTTTTTTAGCGATATCGAGTGCTTGAGTAACGGCTAATTCCAATTTATTTTGTTCTAATGTAATTTGCTGTTTTAAGTTCATGGGCTCGTTTCAATTAGTTATACTGGATTTAGCATACCATGATGTGATAAAAATTCCTGCAGCAACTGCGCAATTAGCAATAAACTGATACAATTAACATATCAATCGTTTTGAAAAAGAATATTATGAGCGTAAGAGAACGAAATATTACCAGTGAAAAGTCTTACCGACGCGCTGAAGACGACGAGCTATATCAAAGTCGTGCAGAAAATAAAATTGAAATTGCCAAGACACTGAAACTCGCTGGCGCTATCGCTTTACTCAGTAAAGCTGAAATTGCCAAGATGGGTTTTTCAGAAGAGATGCTTGCAGCAATCGTCACAGCAAGAAAAATTGTTGTACGTACTGATGCTTACAGCAGACATCTATCGTACATGTGCAAAATCATGCGTAGCGACGGTCTTGAGCCAATCCAAGCGGCATACGATAAGATCACCAATAAGTATAACCAAGCAACAGTTGAATTAGCGAAACTAGAAATAGTACGTGATGAACTGATTGCCGGTGGTGATACTGCGATCACAGCGTTAATAGAAACCTATCCAAATGCTGACCGTCAGAAATTACGTCTACTTATCCGCCAAGTGAATAAAGAAATTAAAGCTGAAAAGCCGCTTAAAGCAGCTAAACCAAGCAAAGAGATCTTTAAACACCTACGTGAGATTGCTGGTCTGTAAATATTACTGCATTGCGATAATATCTAACGCTCGTTAAACCGATAGTTACACGGTAAAAACAATAAAGCCCTAACAAGTCATTTATATACTTGCTAGGGCTTTATTTTTATTAAATTCTCGAATTTTTATCTAATCAATACACGAGCAGTAAATTAACCACCAGTGCCGCCCACAGTCATACTGTCTAGTTTCAGTGTCGGTTGACCGACACCGACAGGCACACTCTGACCTTCTTTACCACAAATACCAACACCTTTATCTAGTGCCAGGTCGTTACCAACCATCGAGATATGCTGCATTGCTTCATGGCCATTACCGATCAAGGTAGCACCTTTAATCGGTGTGGTAATTTTACCATTCTCAATTAAATACGCTTCTGATGCAGAGAATACAAATTTACCTGAAGTAATATCAACTTGACCACCGCCAAAGTTAGGCGCGTAGATACCTTTTTCTACCGTGCTAATAATTTCTTCAGGTGTATGTTCACCTGGTAACATGTAAGTATTAGTCATACGCGGCATCGGTAAGTGTGCAAATGATTCACGACGACCGTTACCGGTTGACTCAACACCCATTAAACGGGCGTTAAGCTTATCTTGCATGTAACCTTTCAAAATACCCTTTTCAATCAGCATGGTATTCTGCGTGACAGTACCTTCATCATCGATATTCAAAGAACCACGACGATTGGCTAAGGTGCCGTTATCCACGATCGTACATAACGACGACGCGACTTGTTCACCAATTTTACCCGCGTAAGCAGACGTGCCTTTACGGTTAAAGTCACCTTCAAGACCATGGCCTACCGCTTCATGTAATAATACTCCCGGCCAACCAGCACCAAGTACCACAGGCATCGCACCAGCAGGCGCTTCGATTGCTTCGATATTTACCAATGCCTGACGTACCGCATCTTTTGCATAGCTAAATGCACGTTGTGTACCATCGACATCATCTAAGAAGTAATCAAAACCATAACGACCACCGCCACCAGCGCCACCGCGTTCACGCTTACCATTCTTCTCAATCAACACAGAACAATTCATACGTACTAATGGACGTATATCGGTCGCCAACGTGCCATCCGTTGCTGCAACTAATATCTCTTCGTATACTGCAGATAAGCTCACGCTCACTTGCGTTACGTGTGTATCTAATGAACGTGCGTACACATCAATTTCATGTAATAAGTCAATCTTACGCTGTCTCTCCATGCTCGCCAATGGATCGAGTGGCTGATAAATTTCACTACCTTGGGGTTTGCTCCAGGCTTTTACTTTACCTTCACCACCACTTGCTGCAATACCACGTGCCGCTTTCGCCGACTGGGTTAAGGCGTTTAAACTAATTTCATCAGAATAAGCAAAGCCAGTTTTCTCGCCCGATACGGCACGTACGCCAACACCTTTCTCAATGTTAAACGAACCTTCTTTAACAATACCGTCTTCTAGACCCCAAGATTCATGCTTGCAAGCTTGAAAATAAAGATCACCATAATCAAGCTGATTGCCCATCAATAATGACAGAGTGCTGTGCAGCTTATCGACGTTTAAATCGGCTGGCAGTAAAATTGAATTTTCGACTTGTTCAAATCTCATTTGAGTTGTTACTCTTTATTTTTCAAGCTCGCCGTAAAGCGCGCGTGTTGTAAAATAGGTATATCAGTACGAACTTGTACTAACTTATGTTTGTCTAATCGCGCACAACTAATCCCGCATGCCGATGTTTGCTGTGCCAGAATCTCACCCCAAGGGTCTAAGATAACAGAATGCCCCCAAGTATGCCGATTGTGGCCATGGTCACCCACCTGATTCGCCGCTAAGACGTAGCATTGATTTTCGATTGCTCGGGCTTGTAACAAGGGTAACCAATGAGCTTTACCTGTTGTATAAGTAAAAGCAGCGGGCAGCAGTAACACATCGACATTAGCAGCTCTGAGCATACAAAATAACTCAGGGAAGCGTAAGTCATAACAAATTGCCATACCAAACGTAATGTGGCCCACGGTGAAAGTTGCAATCCGATCACCGGCGATAAAGCTATCTGACTCTTTATATACTTGTGTCGTTGATGCTGTCCTATTTTGGCTAGCACTGGTGGTTACAGATCCAGTTGGAACATGCGCATCAAATAAGTGGATCTTATGGTAATGTTGCACCAAATCCCCATTGGGGTCAAATGCTAAACTGGTGGTATAAATACGATCATCTATCTCACTAAGAATAGGGAAAGAACCTGCAACCAGCCAACATTGGTATTGTTTAGCCCAAGTTGCAAGCTGCTGCTGCACAGATCCTTGTCCTAATGACTCTGCATTGGCTAAATAATCGCCACGATCAGAAAATAACGCAAAATTCTCGGGTAATAAGATTAGCGTAGGGGCAATTTTAGTATCAATCAGCGTCAGCTGCGCAGCCACATAGGCCAAGTTTACTGCGATATCAGCACCAGACGTCATTTGTATTGCCACTAATTGCATTATTTTTCCCTTCTACTTTGCGACTCTGCAGCATTGATTAACTTATCAGGAACTGCAATCTCCTTCTGATTACGCTTAACTTCGGTAAACACTGGGTTTTCAAAATCACCGCTGACATTAAACTTAAGTTCAGTCACCACTTCTACGACCGGCTCTAATAACTTAGATAAAGCGAATACCGCTAAGGCCGTTGTCGGCGTAACAGCAAAGGCAGTCAATACCGGTAAACTCGAGGTGACATCCGGAAAAAAGCTTAAGTTGTAATTGATGGTATCGGTGACCAAGTCAATATAACCATTACCGGTAATTTTACCGCTACTGGAGTTCAATAAAAAATCTTTATTATTAATTGCACCATCAGTAATTTGCAACGAGCCTTCCATAGAAGAATAGGGCAAGCCATCATTAAACACATCACTAAAGTCTAAACTTAACCGTTTCACTAATGACTGTAGACTGAGCACACTTAAGAAGCGGGTGCCTTTATCACTGACATTTGATATCCGCCCAGCCTTAGTTTTAATCGTTGCATGACCATTTAATGAATCACCATCAATATGAAAGGGTTGATCTTGCCAAGTAAGTCTAAAGTTAACATCCGCAGGCGTTTTCGCTAAAGGACTAATTAGCCCCAAACCAGTCATAAACTCTTCAACACTCTTAGTTTTTAATTCACCTTGTAATTGCGTTGCTTGCTTACCTTGTCCATCAGTAAACCAGCGGCCAGTCATCGCCACCGTAGAATGTTCCATATCGACATCAAGCGTACTTAGAGTCAGTCCTGTGCGGCTCTTACTTACTTTAGCAGACGTCTGACCTAAATTAATTTTCCCTAAAATACAGGCGTCACAATTAAAGTTAAAACCAGGTACGTCTTGCCAAATCAACGCACTTGATGATGAGTCAGCGGTATCGGCAGGGTTGTTATCGTCATCAGTAAAAACCAGATCGGGTAGATATAAATAATCAAAATCGATATTCACATTGCCAATATCTGGGATAACAATGCTGCCGTTAAATTCATCGGCTTTGAGATCAATTCCCCAGTTACGATAACCTTTGCTCGCCGAGATCGCTAAATCAGTCAATGGCTGCTGATAATACAATGTATTTGCCACCGCGATCTTAATCGAAGATAGCGGTGCAACGGCTGTACTCACATCAAGTTCACTATCAGGTAGACCGTTAAACCATGATTGCCAATCGGCAATATCAAGATTATCAACATTAACAACCACCGCATTGGCGACATCACTGATAAGTAGATCATCAGCATTACCGATCTGCACTAAAGATTGAATTAAGGCTAATTTTTTATCGGCATAATCAAGCTGACCAGAAAAGTAGAGTACGTCTGTCGCATTGAGCTGAATATGGGCTTGTTTATCATTTCCCACAACTGACATAGCCGTTGGCCACGCCTGATTTGCACGCTTTGCAAATGGCAGTGGTAAATCAACTAACAACGACTCTAAATCACTTTGCATATCAAATTCATAGTGCAAGCCTTGCTCAGCAAACAGCATGTTTAATGTGCCTTGCCAGTCAATATCGCCGGAAACATATTGTTGATAGTGTGGCATTAACTCCGTAACTACCGATTTACTTGCCCATTTCCCAGCCAACTCGACACCGACTTGATAACCATTGTGTTGCTGTGTACTGTTAAAACTAACGTTAAGTGGCTCATTTAACAATTTAGCGGTTAACGGCGTAGATAACAAACCAGCATCATCAAATTTGAAACTACCGTTAACATCGGTCAAGGTGAGGTCTAGCGTAGGCAGATAAATACTGTCATTGAGTAAGCGAATATCACCATTGACGGTAACCAGCTCATCCTCGGTAAAGGGAATAACAATAGCCAGTTTACCGCTTATATCACCAGCGACTTGTAAGCTGTTCAAGGCATCTGTCACTTCCGGTAACGGACTCACATCAATAAGCGACTTAGCACGGCTCCCTGTGGTTTTAAATTCAGCCTGAATCCCCAGTGCTTTCACGTCCCCTAAGCTAGGTAGCTGTAAATCGACTTGTGATAAGGCAACTTGATCCAAATTACCTTGTCGCGATGACATGAATAAATCATCGTTTTGAAACAATAGTTCCAGCTGCAATTCCGTTAAACTTGGCCATTGTGGATCAAATTTAAACTCTGCATCAACAACATTTAACCGAGTCTGAAATATGCCATCACCTTGAGAATATGGGTAATTGGCAAACTCTCCAAACCACAATAATTGCCCATTATCCGCATGCCCTTGCTTTAACCCATCACGCAGGTAGTCAATTAATGTGTCACCCATATACGCCTTTGGGTAGTAATAATAGGCTTTACTGGCATAACGTAATGTCAAATCACCCGCAAGGCTGAGAAATGGATTGGCATTGGTTGGAATGTCTAATAAAAATTGACTATTGAGTACCAGCTCTGGGGTATCAACCAAGACCTTATCTGCAATAATTTCAATACCACGAGGCTGATTAGCATCAGTGGACTCAAGATCCCCATAGCGCTGCCAAACCAGCTCCGTAGAAAACTGATTAACCCGAATATCATGGTCTAAGTGCTGCTTGAGATCTAATACCGCATCTTGCATAGCAATACTGACTTTGCCAGAATTTAAATTACCCACCAGCGTAATATCGACATTTTCGATCCCAGGAAAACCTTGCCAGCTTTGTAATTGCAGACCGTCGACTTGTAACTGATAACGTAACTGAGTCCAATCTTGCAGTGGCAACATCACTTTAACGTCACGTACTAAACCATGTGGGTAGAGGGTTTTAAGATCATCAAACAAGCTCTCATCAACATCATGTGACAAGGCTACAATTGGTGCCAAGTTAGATAATTCAACCTGATTAATAAAAGCAAACAGCTCGTTGTCTTGCTGCCTGACTTGCAGATCCAGCTGTGGCCAGACAATGCCATTTGTCACCAGCGCTAAATCATGGCTATCTAGCTGCCAACCCGCATCGGTCAATTGCCACTCTAACGCGCCGCCCCAAATATTGAGGCTTTGCTGGAGGTTGGCATTCTGCCAAGTAAACTCGGAAGGCTGAAATTGTAATAATGCCGACGTCGGCTTATTGTTGCTAATATCAATCCAACTTTCAAAACTCAGTGCGCCTTGCTTTAAACCTTCGCGCTTAAACAGCGCCTTTTCAAACCAATTCGACAGGTTCATGTTTTCGGCTTGTAGATAAACCTGACCGCTGACATCGGTTAAATCATGTGGCGCACTGGTGACATCCACCATGATGCGCAAACTGTTATCCGCAAAATCATCATTAATATATGCCAAACCTTCACCGCGATGGCGGTTGTCTTGGTTTAACCAAGCAAACTCAGGAATATGGATGACCTTTTCTTCGCCTGCAGGGGTTATGACACTTACATTACTGTTGGTTAATTCGAAATGCGTAAGTTGACGGAAGAATATATCAAGAAGACGAGTTAATTCTGGGGTAGCAAACTTACCGTCCGTTTCATTTGAATCTTGAAACGGCGATAGTGGTAACTTTACCTGCACGCCGTCTAGAATCAAATTATCGACCAGTAATTTTCTTTCTAAGACACTGTTCCAAAAATCAATGCTGATCTTGATGCGTTCGACATCAAAATTATACGGCAATGACCCATCAAACTTTACGTCTAAGGTATTAATGATTAAAACGGG
>NZ_JASJHF010000144.1:0-9950 GCF_033791185.1 Moritella sp.
GTTCGACATCAAAGTTATACGGTAATGACTCATCAAACTTTACGTCTAAGGTATTAATGATTAATACGGGGCCGAATTTATACCAACCCGCATCAATACTTTGCACTTCAATACTCACCGATTGGTCAGCAACAAGCCAATCAATCACCCGGTCATGATATTGATTCAGATAGGGTAAACTCGCCCGTAGTAGACTAATTGAGACAGCAGAAAAAACAGCTAAGCAGGCAAAAGTATACAGGCATGCTTTACCACACCTTCTTAGCCAATTTCGTTTCGCTGTCACGCTACATCATTACCACATCAAAGTGCTCTTGTAAGTACTGCGGTTCGGCTTTGATCTTCACCTGTTTACCCATAAATAATTCCAATTCAGCAATACTGTGTGACTCTTCTTTTTCAATATAGTCGGCAACGGCAACCGATGCATAAACATTAAACTGATCGGCATCATAGGCTCGGTTAACACGGGTCACTTCGCGGAATATCTCATAACATACTGTCTCTACCGTTTTAACTGAACCACGACCGTCACAGGTTGGGCAATCCGAACACAGTACATGTTCAAGTGATTCACGCGTACGCTTACGCGTCATTTCCACTAAACCCAATGCCGAGAAATCATGAGTATTGGTTTTTGCACGATCATGGCTTAATGCAGACTCTAAACATTCCATTACCCGACGACGGTGTTCCGAGCTTTGCATATCAATAAAATCAATAATGATAATACCGCCAAGGTTACGCAATCTAAGTTGACGAGCAATCGCTTGAGTTGACTCAACATTAGTATTAAAAATGGTATCTTCAAGATTACGATGGCCAACAAACGCACCGGTATTAATATCAATCGTAGTCATTGCTTCAGTTTGGTCAATTATTATATAACCGCCTGATTTCAAGGTAACCTTACGTTCAAGTGCACGCTGAGATTCGTTTTCCACATCGTACATTTCAAAGATTGGACGCTCACCGGTATATGGTTCTAACGCGCTAACCAGCTCTGGCACATAGGATTCTGTAAATTCACACAATTCAGTATAAGCTAATCGTGAATCAACCCTGATCTTGTCTAATGGCGCACCAGCAAAGTCACGAATAATACGAAATGCCAATGAAGGATCTTGATACAGCATGCTACCACTTGGATTACTGGTTTTGCGTTGTAGCACTTTCGTCCATAGGCGTTTTAAGTAAGCGATATCTTGTTCAAGCTCTTTATCACCGACACCATCAGCGGCAGTACGTATAATATAACCGCCAAGCTCATCGATCTGTGCTTCAGTCACACGTTTCAATCGGCTACGCTCCTCTTCACAGTCGATACGCTGCGATACGCCAACATGTGAACTGCCCGGCATGAATACCAGATAACGAGAAGGCAAAGTAATATCAGTGGTTAGACGCGCGCCTTTGGTACCCATTGGGTCTTTCACCACCTGCACGGTGATATCTTGGCCTTGACGTACTAACTGAGAGATATCAGCTACTTTAAAGTGTTTTTTCTCACCGGGTGCCACACATTCAGTATGCGGGACAATATCCGATGCATGTAAAAATGCAGCTTTATCAAGACCAATGTCAATAAACGCAGCTTGCATGCCCGGAAGAACCCGACTTACCTTACCTTTATAGATATTACCGACGATGCCACGCTTTGCTTCTCGCTCTACATGAATTTCTTGTAGTACGCCATTTTCAATCAAGGCTACACGTGTTTCACTCGGGGTAACATTTACTAATAACTCTGTCGTTA
The DNA here is from genome assembly GCF_033791185.1 of Moritella sp. Lineage (GTDB taxonomy): Bacteria > Pseudomonadota > Gammaproteobacteria > Enterobacterales > Moritellaceae > Moritella. The sequence continues at coordinate 1,757 of NZ_JASJHF010000144.1, forward strand.
AACCCATATTCTTTAACCCTTCATTACTTATTCTGCTTGGCCTTAAAGGCTTGAATTAATTGCTCGGTTTGCATTAATGGTAAGCCGACAACAGCGCTATAACTGCCACTTATGTGACTAACAAATTTACCTGCAATACCTTGGATTGCATAACTACCGGCTTTATCTACTGGTTCACCAGTGCGCCAGTAATCCTGCATTTCAATCACTGATATTGCTCTAAACTGGACTGTGCTTGTCACTAACTCGACCCAACAACGGTGGTTATCGGCCAGTGCAACAGCAGTCATAACTTCATGCTCATGACCGGATAATAAACTTAACATGCGGATCGCATCCGCTTCATCCACCGGTTTTTCTAATACTTGTCCGGCATAGACGACAATAGTATCAGCACCTAACACCACTGGCTCTGCGCTAGGTGTGGTATTTAGCAATGCCGCCACTCCAGCTTGCGCTTTATCACGCGCGAGACGAGACACATAATCAGGTGCTCGTTCATCCGCTTGTTGTTGCTCTTCCACATCTACAGATAATACTGTAAATTCAATACCAATTTGCGTCAGTAATTCACGACGACGCGGTGATTGTGATGCTAAATACATATTACGCTGTTTCATCTTATTATCTTCTACTCAATTAAGCTATCTTCAAGCCACTATCTAATCGCAAATTGACGACGAATTTTCCGTAAAATCAAGAATATCCATGGCCATATTAACATCGTGGTTAAGATTGACCAGAAGTACATTGGCGTTATTGATATATCGAAAAGTAATTTCTCTGCCCAAAATATAATGAGCTTATTGAGCATAGCTAAAAAGCCCACAATCAGCGCTTGTTGCCATAATGAAATATTACGGATCAAGCGATGATTCATGACGATGATATAGACAACAATAGACAAAGCTAAAGAATGGATCCCTAATGGCGCGCCTAATAATAGATCCAAAGTTAATCCGCAGATCCAGGCGTATCCAACACTCACCCGATAAGGCAATGCCATACACCAATACCCCAAAACCAATAGCACCCAATCAGGACGGAAAGCATCTAGCGGCTCGGGAACAGGTAACACAGTAAGTAGTAATGCGAGAATTAAGGTCAGGATTAATTTAAAACGACCGTTAGCAGGCGTCATAATACCTTCTCCTTGGCTGTTTCTGATTTAGGTGCAACTTCTAACTTAGGGTCAAGCATGTCAGCTTTAGGTTTTGTCTCTGATGCATTCGCTTCATCATCCCAAATTAATAACACATAACGTATCCGCTCTAATGCCACAACGGGCTTGGCTTCGACTTGTGCATAGGGTTCACCCACTTGATAAATAAACTCAGAAATTGTCGCCACAGGATAGCCTTCTGGGAATACCCCCCCCAAGCCTGACGTCACTAAAAGATCACCCACTTGGATATCAGTACTGTGCGGCATATAAGGTAGGTTGAGACTGTTTAATTCGCCCCCGCCATTGGCAATCGCGCGAATATCATTACGCTGCACACGTACCGGAATACCGTGAGTAATATCAGAAATCAACAATATCCGGCTGTATGTGGCCGCGACATCAACAATTTGTCCCACCACGCCCTGTTCGTTCAATATCGGTTGGCCAATATAAACCCCATCCATAGCGCCCTTATTAATCACCACTTGCAGTGAAAAAGGGTCAGAATTAACAGTGATAATCTCGGCGACTAACTTTCGTTGATCTGAATGGATTGGCGAATTAAGTAATGCGCGTAGACGTTTGTTTTCTTCTTTCAAATGCTTAAATTCAAGTAGTTGAACTTGCTGCGTAAACAGCTTATCTTTTTGTTCTGCCACTTGTTTTTTTAAATCTCGACGATTGACAACGGTATTTGATACACCTTTAAGCATTTCACTGGGAATATCGGCAGCATAAATGAGAGGCGAGACAGCGGTATTTAAATAAAGTCGCACATTTGAAAATGAATCAAATTTGGAATCAAAAACAATTAATGTGAAAGAGGCGATAACCGCAAAGAATAGGCGCAGTTGTAACGATGTAGAGGTAGCAAAAATAGGTTTCATTAGATGGTATTCTCAAAGGATGGCGCGTCCGCCATCCCATAGGATTATTTAATCAGGTGCTTAATCGTAATGGAACAGATCACCGCCGTGCATATCAATCATTTCTAATGCCGTACCGCCGCCACGAGCCACGCACGTTAGTGGATCTTCAGCGATAACCACTGGAATACCTGTTTCTTCAAGTAATAAACGATCTAGGCCACGGATTAATGCACCGCCACCCGTTAGAACCATACCACGTTCAGAAATATCTGATGCTAACTCTGGTGGTGACTGTTCTAACGCTGTCATTACCGCACTCACAACACCCGATAGCGGCTCTTGTAATGCTTCTAGAATTTCAGTGCTGTTTAAGATGAAACTACGCGGTACGCCTTCTGCAAGGTTACGGCCACGCACTTCAATTTCAACAACTTCATCAAGTGGGTAGGCAGAACCAATTTCTTTCTTAATACGCTCAGCAGTTGCTTCACCAATTAAGCTGCCGTAGTTACGACGTACATAGCTGATGATTGCTTCATCAAGTTTGTCACCGCCGATACGTACCGATGAAGAGTAAACCACACCGTTTAATGAGATGATTGCGACTTCGGTAGTACCACCACCTATATCGACAACCATAGAGCCAGTTGCTTCCGATACAGGCATGCCAGCACCAATCGCTGCAGCCATCGGCTCATCAATTAAAAATACATCACGTGCACCTGCACCTTGTGCTGACTCACGGATCGCACGACGCTCTACTTGTGTTGAACCACATGGTACACAAATTAACACGCGCGGGCTTGGACGGAAGAAATTGTTGTCATGCACTTGCTTAATAAAGTGTTGTAACATTTTTTCAGTCACGAAAAAGTCAGCGATAACGCCATCTTTCATTGGGCGAATAGCGGCAATGTTACCAGGTGTACGGCCTAACATTTGTTTTGCGGCGGTACCAACTGCTGCAACACTCTTGTTCGCACCGCGCTCTTGGCGGATCGCAACAACTGAAGGCTCGTCAAGAACAATACCTTGACCTTTAACATAAATGAGAGTGTTTGCTGTTCCCAAGTCGATTGATAAATCGCTAGAGAATACGCCTCTTAACTTCTTAAACATGGTTATGGGCATTCCTAAAAGTAAAATGTTGCAAGATCGGTTAACGTTACCAATGCGCAATGAATGAGCCAAGTTTATCAGACTTTATGACTGACTCACTATTAATTTAACCGTCTTCGGTAAATAACTCGGTCATTGCCATAGAAAAAGCCAAACTCGATGTTTGCAGATGGGTCTTCACCATCTGCAGGCATCAACCATTCCGGTGTATTAATATACTCTAATATTGCCGTGCCGGGATTATCAGATGAAATCATTAACTCATTTGTTAAGCCACTTACAAATACACCTTTATTAGCTATTAAACTACCGAGGCTGGTCGTCGCATCAGTACTATCAAATGTTGTTTTACTATCATCAACATTAAGAATAAAGCCATCGCCGGTGGCTTTGTTTGGTTCATAATACTGTAATTTCATCGTTACAGGGAAAGCACTACCGGTAGGACCCGAACCATCATCAATAAACCAGCGGCCGTAACGTAGTTCACTCACTTGTTCAGATAAAGTTTTTGCTGCTGGTAATTCTGTGTTGGCAAGCATATCTGTATTATTAAGTAAAACACCGTCAGTATCTATAATACTAATACCAAAGAGCGTATTCATGATTGGGCCATCAGGACCACTTGCTAAACGCGCAAAGTTGCCTGTATCTAATAAGCTTGTTGATTCATAAACACCGTCTTTCCATACACTGCCAAAGTCTTTTAGACGGTCAGAAAAAGATTTATTCCTTAAACCATCCACCTCAGTACTAAAAGTTACTTCCGCATTAAGTTCGCCGTCATAATTATGTGTGATGAATCCTAAGCGATTTTGAGCCTCCAGACGATAACCAAATCGTAACTCGGGTTGGTCCATATAAGTAAATACCGCCCCAGGGTCTGGTGAATCTAATAAAATCCAAGCCATTTCCCAAGCACTACCAATACCAGGCTCATATTGATTAGAACCAGGACTCCATTGAACGCAATAACCGCTATTAGGCCATTGTCGACATTGATAAATATGCTTATCTTTTGGCTGTAAAACCGTAGTTCCAGCTACATAGCTAGGATATTGATCTGGAAACTCATAGTCGTAACCGTTCTGAAAAGAACGTCTAGCACCAACATAATTATCTACTTTTGATGACACTAAGGTAAAGTAAGATGGAATGAAACGGCCTATCTCTTGGCCTTTACTATTATCAGTAAAATCTTGATCGACAGAGAACTGCTCACCGTAATAATTTTGGTCTTTTACATTGACCTTAATGGCGCCGACTTCACTATAAGTCGAACTTTCAAACCTATAAACACCACTTTCAAAGCTGGGTAAATTAGGCATTCCAATCCAGTCCGACAAGCTTACCGAAGACGTTAATAAGGTCTTATTTTCTGCATAACCAAATAAACCGTCAAAACCATCATCAGCAACAGGCATCGAACGTGTCAATTTGATTCGAATATTATTGTTTGTGGTCGGCACATAATTGGTGGTAACGACGCCATTTGCATTTACCGCTTGGATCTCAAAGGTGAACGTCTGCTCAGCTTTATGAGTATGCATTAATACACCGTTACTACGCTCAGTAAGATCGGTACGCGCAGTCCCTTCATAACGACTGGCTTTAATATTAAATTTATCAGGTCTTACCGCAAAGCTTTCACTATCTGTTGCTAAGGTTCTAACCTCAACACCATTATCAAAGACGTAACTCGCAGAGAGACGAATTTTACCGGCGTTATGATAAACAGGCTGATTAACTTGATAAACGCCTGTTGCAACGTTAGTTAGTGTGACAGAGGTTTCACCACCGCTATTATTGAGTGGTATATTCCCAACATTAAAAGCAAGCGCATTATCGCAAGTCCCCGGGGATACACATTCAACACCGAGATTAAAGTCATTATTATCAGTAGCTAATACCGAGCAAGTACCATTGCCATCACTCTCGAGCGCTCTTAAATATAGCGAACTAATTTCAGTACCTGCGACTTGATTGGCAATATCAACATCAGTATTTATTGCTTGCGAAAATTGCAAACCAATATCAGCAAAACTAATGCCACAGCTATCTTGATCTGCTGTCGCTTGGTTACAGTAAGTTTGGGTACCGCTAGGAAAGCTTAATGCTAATGTGCCTGATGATAATTTTTCTATACCAGAAAGCGTCCCCGTACCATTCGTTAAATTTACATTTTCATCGCTACCATCAACCTGTACCGTCACACTATCATTAACTTCCGCGACATCACAGCTACCACTGCTACTGTTATTCTTACACGCCAAGATTATTGCGCTTGTTGATTCACAGGTCAGTGCATTAGTAGGATGCATTATACGGTAGTGATTAACGACAGGTGTAGGTGGCGTATCCAGTTCAGCGGTAATTACAATATCATCCCAGGAAATGTCATCATCATTATCTGTAATAATACCCCAGAGCCCATGATCAGGTCCAAAATCTAAAAATCCTTTTACATCATGTGTCTTAATTTCGAGCTCATAATCCCCTTTCTTGGTCAATGGTGGATCAAAAGTCCAAGTATAATCACCACTCGCCTGCCCCTCGGTATTCATGGTATGCGTTCTATCTGGCCCCTCACCTCTCAAAGTAAAACGCACATCAGTTTGTCCAAGGTTAACATCACGATAGTTGTACATGATTAAATGCTTTAAATTGGCACCTTTTTCAACTTTAAATTTGTAATAATCATCAGTCTTTTTGCCATTATTAACTTCATCAGTCGGTTCATCTGGATACCAACGACCAGCATAGCCGCCGCTGCTGTCACTTGTATCACCAATATGACGGCGTTCGATTAATGCTACACTCTTCGATGTACCAGATTTAGTTTTAAGCTTAATATTTTTAAATTCAAAATCATCATAATTCCAATTGCTATTGGTTTGGCATTTATCTGACCAACCTTTAGCTTGTCCTCCAGGGTTAAAGCACTGGCCAACAATCGCTAGGCGATAATAACCTTTAGTCAGAGGTACTTCTGGCAACGGTTTGCCTTCAAAATGGGCATGACCATGATCTGCATGTACATGGTTTTCATCATCATTCTTATTGGTATATGAACGCGCGTTAACAACCACATCACCATCACTATTCCAAATAACAAAGTACAGCCGCCCATCGGCACCATCGATATCCTTAAGCTCTATTTTACTCAGGTCAATATCTTCACTTAAATGAAAATGAATAGGATTAACCGGCATTGGATTCTCCAGCAATCCATCATTATCAGTACCGTCAGCAGTTAGCATAAAACGCGGATGAATAGCACTATCATCGCTATCACCGATCTCAATTTTACCGATGAGTTCGAAATCTTTACCTTTTTTAGCTTGAGCTTCAACACTCATACCAAGCGTAATCACTAACAGAGTGAACAGCATAACTAAGCGCTGAGTAAATACTGAATATGTAAAAATGCGTTTTAGCTTCATGACTTCACCTCTGCTTCAACTTTATGCTCAGCCACAATTTTTCCACCATCACATGTACCGGTCGATGTTAAGTAATACTGCTTGCTACCATTAGGCAAACCAATAGTCTGACAATCAATACTCACGCTGCAATTTTCCAACCCGCTCTCACCACTAATATCAAAAGGGATAGGCAATGGTTTTAAAGGAAACTCCACACATGTTAAGCTATTATTTAATGCGCTATAAATTCCATATTCCATCCCGCTGTCTGAAGCATAATAAGCTTTCGCGCTATACACTTCATTGGCGACACTATCTGCCGTCGAGCTCAAGATACGGCTTAATGACGCCGCTAACAATGAGATAACCACAAGAATAAACAGAGAGATAACGAGCATACTACCCTGCTGTTGTGGATAGCAGCTCGGTCTACGATTAAGGGACATTTGTCATTACCACCTGATGCTCAAATTTAATGTCACTGCCATCACGCAATAAGAAGTTAAAGTTTAACTTCAAAATGGCATTACTAAACTGCGATGCAGCTGTTAACGACATACTACTACCTGCACTTAAATCGTTCATCATCAAAGCTCGAGTCTCAATACCAGTACCCACTTTCTCATATCGAAGTAATTCTGATTTACTACTTTCTAAACAGTAACGAACTTCACGATTGAAAATAAAATAACGCGATACTGACGAATCCATAGTAAGTTCAGCATCCAAACCAACCTGAGCTTGTGTAGCATTCGCACCGGAAGCCGCGTAACTATTAATCGTCGCAATACTGCCACTGGCCGATTGATAAAAAGCATTTGCATCTAACGTATGTATACTCAATCGCTGATTGATGAATGTACTTACAGCTCGACTACCTGATCTTGAAAGCGGATCCATAATGAGGTCTACATCCGTCTGTCCACTTACGCTATTAAGATATTGCCCTGCCGCCGTAAAAGGCGCGAATTTAATACAACTACCATCTTCTTGAACACTAAAAGCAATGGCCGATTCTAATTCTTTACTCATTCGATTTAACACAAAGCGGGCGTCGTTAAGACGCTCATTTTGATTGACTGAGGCTTGATACAGCACGACGTTATCGCTAATAAAACGGCTGCTAAAGGTACCAACGACACCCAACAAGATAATCACGGTCACCAGTTCAACTAAAGTGAAACCAAGCTGCTTATGTTTAAGGGGATTAGACATCAGTAGTTCCCCTTAAATGACGTCAGTAAGATCGTTTCATTGTTAGGCATATATATTGTTACCGAGATCCGTTTTGCCACATCATTTGCAGTACTACCCGTAATAAATTTATCAGCCGCATTACTAACACATATATTCAATCCATAACCAGGGTATTCATTGGTAAATAAACTCAGCGTGGTTTTTGGATCGCTATTACAATGCTCATGATAATCATCTATATCATTAAAAGTATCCGGTTTATTTTTATCTTCCGTACCATCAACACCAAAACTAGTTTCTTCAGTACAAGTCGTGCATGGACTAAAACTACCTAACACTAACTTCCGTTCATCATAATAGCGAATTAGCACTTGATTCATGATGCTCTTACCTAATGCTGTGGCTTTTATTTGATACAT
>NZ_JASJHF010000145.1:0-7302 GCF_033791185.1 Moritella sp.
CCGCCAACAAACAACGAAAGCCTGAATCGAAAGATTCAGGCTTTTTTTGTGCCTGAAATTCAGAGATGCAAAAAACAGAGTGTAGGGAGTGGTAGTTCAGTCGGCCAGACTCTATATAAAAAGACAAGCGGCCAGTCCGCCGAGTGCCGAGGGTTGTGGTTTATAGAAAGCCGTTCGCTTTCTCTTCGCCAACAAACAACGAAAGCCTGAATCGAAAACTATTTATTAGAGAAAGAGGCTTTTTTGTGCCTAAAATTTAATGCGCTCAAAATAGATTTGAATATATTCAATTTGTACTAAAGACGCATAGAGTCAAACATTATAACTCGTTTGCTTCAGTACACTCGCTATTGCCTTGTTGTCGGACTTCATAGGTTAAGTTTGTTGGGAGGAGGCGTGTCATTTGTTCTTGATATTTTTCAACTTGATCATGACACCAAGTATTCGCATTACTTAACGTTGTTAAAGGACCCCTCGTAATACTGGTAAAGCACTGTCCTACATCTCGAGACCTATATATCGAATGGCTTGATGTAAGGATATCACATGTCACATATGCCACGTTTTCACTTACACTGACGGTTTTAACTAGCTCTTTTTCGATACCCTCACCACTTATTGTTGTAAGTGAAACGCTATAGCTATCTTCTGCTGGAAACGTTTTAGTGATATTAATGCCATTGGCTGTACTACTATCATGAGGGAAATACCAATTATAACTATCTATATTACTACTAACATTACTGCTAGTACTCGCATCAAAATTAACAATGAGATCAGTTGTTACATATGTGAAGTTAGCAATTGGTACGGTTGCTTCAGAGGAAACATTGACTGTTGTTGTTGTTGAATGTTCAGTGCCATCGACAGATTTTACTTTTAGCGCTACTGAGTATTGACCTGATTGGTTAAAGTGATGCGATCTTACTGCTGTTGAATAATTATTACCCTCAATGATCCATTCAAACTCGGTTATTTCACCTTTACTATATGTTGAATTTTGCCCATTGAATTCCACATTCAGCCCATTTATACTCGCAATTTCTATTACTGCTGTCGGGATGGTTGTTGGTGTTTCGATTTGTTCGGGTGTGATGGTAATATCTTGATAATAGCTATCCAGTACATCTCCATCAGCGTTAGATACAGTTGCTTTAACTCTATAAGTATTAGTCTCTAAGAATTGATACTGAGGGTTTTCTTCAGGATGTAATGTCGCTATTTGACCTATACCGTCAAGTGAAACAGTCCAATGCCACGTTATATCGTCTTGTATATATTCTTCGCCATTCTCTGAGTAAGTGCCATCAAAATAATATAATGGTGAATTTATTTCATTAGCCTGATAAGTAAAAGTTGCCGAGGGCAATATACCCGTGTTGTTACTCTGCTCTTCGCTATCAAATATATCTTCAGATCCGCAAGCTGTAAGCGCTGATAGTAGTGCTACCAGTAATAATTTATGCATCGTATTTCTTCCATGATTTAAGGTTTAAAGTAACAGACCCATTTTTGTCACCTAGTTGGAAATACAATACATTATTGTTATTTAAATAAAGTATGAATATGGGTTTGGTACGCACTCAATTTTTCTTATCTATTTGTACTTGAATGGTGGTAATAAGCCTCACATCGCACAATTTAAATTGTTATTTGGTTAGTAAGACTAGCCTAACGGTTAATTTTTCCATGCTTAATCATTAGAAATCGCTTATCACTTACGTACGCGGAAGAGAACGCAAGTTATAAAAATTGAGGTTACGATCGTATTATGTGTGGGCTTAATACTTGATGGGGTAGATGCACTAGTTTGGGGTTTATTAATATTCTTCTGCACCAGATTGGTTCGAGATTAAAGTTGAAATTGTTTGTTTCGCACTTATGTGTCTGAATATTAACGATTATAAATATTGGCACGGAGGTTGAATTAAGTTTAAGTATATAGATATTCAATATACTCAGGCAAGGGGCTCTTTATGAAACTAATAAGCGCAATCATTAAACCATTTAAACTCGATGATGTTCGTGAAGCAGTAGCAGATATCGGTGTTGAAGGATTAACTGTAACAGAAGTTAAAGGTTTTGGTCGTCAAAAAGGCCACACAGAATTATACCGTGGTGCGGAATACCAAGTGGATTTTTTACCAAAAGTTAAGTTAGAAATCGCCACGCAGAGTGAAAATGTTGATCGCCTGATTGAAGCTATTAATAGCGCGGCTTACACCGGGAAGATTGGTGATGGTAAAATTTTTGTTTACGATTTAACACAAGTTGTGCGTATCCGTACGGGCGAAATGGACTCAGAAGCAATTTAGGGGAAATAAATTATGCAAGAGCTAACAACTACGGTTACTGAGCTGCGTTTTGCACTCGATACTTTTTACTTTTTAATGTCTGGTGTACTTGTGATGTGGATGGCTGCAGGTTTTGCAATGCTAGAAGCGGGTCTGGTTCGTTCTAAGAATACCACTGAAATTCTGACTAAGAATGTCGTGCTATATTCAATCGCATGTATCATGTTCTTACTCGTCGGTTATAACATCATGTACATTGATAATGCAGAAGGCGGTATTATCCCATCATTTGGTTCGTTAATCGGCACCCAATCGGAAGGTGCTGACCATTCATTAGAGTCGGATTTCTTCTTCCAAGTTGTATTCGTTGCAACGGCAATGTCAATTGTATCGGGTGCTGTCGCTGAGCGTATGAAACTATGGGCTTTTCTGGCATTCTCTGTTTTTTTAACTGGTGTTATTTATCCTATTGAAGGTTATTGGACGTGGGGTGGTGGTTTCTTATCTGAAGCTGGTTTTTCTGATTTTGCTGGCTCTGGTATTGTTCACATGGCTGGTGCTTCAGCTGCATTAGCTGCGGTATTGTTGCTGGGTGCTCGTAAAGGTAAATATGGTAAAAACGGTGAGGTTTATCCAATCCCTGGTTCGAACATGCCATTAGCGACGTTAGGTGCATTTATCTTATGGATGGGTTGGTTTGGTTTTAACGGTGGTTCACAGCTATTACTTTCAGATGTTGAAAATGCTACGGCTGTCGGGCAAATTTTTGTGAATACGAACACGGCAGCAGCAGCTGGTGCTGTAGCAGCATTGTTCATCACTAAGATCATGTGGGGCAAAGCGGATTTAACCATGGTGCTTAATGGTGCATTAGCTGGTTTAGTTACTATCACTGCTGACCCGCTGAGTCCATCTCCTGCATTCGCGACATTATTGGGTGGTTTAGGTGGTGTATTAGTTGTATTTAGTATCGTGGCATTAGATAAAGCCAAGATCGATGATCCTGTTGGCGCTATTTCGGTACACGGCGTGTGTGGCTTCTTTGGCTTAATGGTTGTGCCATTTAGCAATGGCGATGCAACATTCTCAGCTCAACTCTATGGCGCTGCTATTATCTTTGCTTGGGTATTTACAGCAAGTCTCTTAGTGTGGGCGGTACTTAAAGCAACCATGGGTATTCGTGTTACTGAAGAAGAAGAGATCACGGGTATGGATATGGCAGACTGTGGTATCGATGCTTATCCTGAGTTTGTATCTGTTAAATAAATATAGATAATACTAGGTTATATAAAGCTCAGCATTGGCTGAGCTTTATTGTTTCTGACTGTAAATATAGTGAATACTAGCATTGTGAGCGTTATAACGAAGGTGCATGATTAGAAACCAAATTCTACCTATGATATTATTTACTCAGTTTCCTCATTAGAATTTTAATCTTCCATGTTACTTATTATCGATAACTACGATAGTTTTACGTTTAATCTATTCCAGTATTTCTCTGAACTTGGACAAGAAGTTGTTGTTAAACGTAATGACGAAATTTCATTGGATCAAATAGCGTTACTATCACCTGATTATTTAGTTATTTCACCTGGGCCATGTACCCCTGATGATGCAGGTATTTCACTTGCTGTTATTGAAAAGTTTGCGGGGAAAATTCCTATTTTAGGTGTCTGTTTGGGTCATCAATCTATCGCGCAAGTATTTGGTGCTAATGTCATAAAAGCTAAAAAAGTCATGCATGGTAAAACGTCGGTAATTAAGCATAAAGGTAGAGGCGTTTTTGCAGGGCTAAATAATCCGTTAACCGTCACGCGTTACCACTCTTTGATTGTTGAGACGCTAACACTGCATAAGGATTTTGAAATCACGGCTTGGACTGAGGATTATCACGGCGAGTTTGATGAGATAATGGCCTTTAAACATAACGTTATAGCGCTTGAGGGGGTGCAATTTCATCCTGAAAGTATCCTGACTGAACAAGGAAAAGAGCTATTGAATAACTTTCTTATCAACAATTCAGCTATTTCTGTAATGTAATGCTGTATCGGACTTGACCTGTGAGTAAATATCTATATATATTGAATATATATGCGCCATTGCTGGTGTGTGATTATTTAGACATTGATGTTTGCTAAGAGGAAAGGAATATGACCAATAACGTAACAGGTGTGACTCGGAAAGATTTTGATACTGTCATGGTTCCTAACTATGCACCAGCCGCAATGATCCCTGTGCGCGGCCAAGGTTCGCGAGTGTGGGATCAAGATGATAATGAATATATTGATTTTGCAGCAGGTATTGCCGTTAGTTGTTTAGGCCACTGTTATCCTCCTTTAGTTGCAACTTTACAAAAACAAAGCCAACAATTATGGCACGTGAGTAATTTACTGACCAATGAACCAGCGTTAAGACTTGCTCATAAACTGACCCGTGCGTCTTTTGCAGATAAAGTGTTTTTTGCTAACTCGGGTGCGGAAGCGAATGAAGCCGCATTAAAATTAGCACGTCGTTATGCTCTGGATAACTTTGGTGAGGGTAAAGATCAGATCATCGCCTTTAACCAAGGTTTTCACGGCAGGACTTTCTTCACGGTGACAGTTGGTGGTCAATCAACTTATTCTGATGGCTTTGGTCCTAAACCGGGGGCCATAGAGCATATTGATTTTAATGATCTTGCTGCATTAGAAACGCTAATAAGTGATAAGACCTGCGCTGTGATGATGGAACCGCTACAAGGTGAGGGAGGGATTCATGCTGCGAACCAGCAGTTTTTGATTGGTGTACGTGCGCTGTGTGATAAATACAATGCGTTGTTGATATTTGATGAAGTACAAACCGGAGTTGGCCGTACAGGCACTTTTTATGCCTATCAACATACTGATATTAAGCCTGATATTTTAACGTCAGCCAAAGGTCTTGGGGCTGGTTTCCCCATAGCTGCGATGTTAACTACGGAGAGTATTGCAAAGAGCCTGAGTGTTGGTACGCATGGCAGTACTTATGGCGGTAATCCACTGGCTTGTAGCGTAGCTGAAACAGTTGTTGATACCGTTAATAATGCTGCTTTTTTAGCCCAAGTTAAGACCAAGTCAACCATTTTTAAAGCTGCATTAGCACAGATCAATAATCAATATGCTATTTTCTCTGACATTCGTGGCGAAGGTTTATTACTCGGTGCTGAATTAACAGAGCAATATCAAGACCAGGCTATTGCGATCATGAAGCAAGCCGCTCAAGAAGGCCTATTAATATTAGTGGCAGGGGCGAATGTGTTGCGTTTTACACCGGCACTTAATATACCTGAACATGATATTCATGCGGGCATGAAAAAACTTAGTCTTGCTATTGAAAAATGGTTGAACGCTTAATCGTAAATATAATTTAAAGTGACATGTTATAAGGTGGGCTAAAATGAAAATAGCATTTATTGGTTTAGGTGTAATGGGCTATCCAATGGCGGGTCATCTGCAGAATGCAGGGCATGATGTGGTGGTATTTAACCGTACAGTTACAAAAGCAGTTGCTTGGGTGGAACAATATGGAGGTAAGCATGCCTCTACACCGCATCTAGCTGCACTTAATGCCGATTTAGTGCTTATGTGTGTCGGTAATGATGATGACGTGCGTAGCGTTGTTTACGGCGATGCTGGTCTATTGTCGGCAATGACCGCGAACGCGATACTGATCGATCATACCACCACCTCTGCATTATTAGCGGAAGAGTTATCTGCAGCCTGTGCCCAAGCAAATGTTCAATTTCTCGATGCACCAGTGTCGGGTGGGCAAGCTGGAGCTGAAAATGCGTTACTGACCATAATGACTGGCGGTACAGCAAGCGTATACGAGCGTGCTTTACCTGTGCTGAATATTATGGCTAAAAAAGTCACCTTGGTGGGGGGCGTTGGTGCAGGGCAGAAGTGTAAAATGGTCAATCAGCTTTGCATTGCCGGTCTGGTACAAGGCTTGGCTGAAGGCGTTAATTTTGCTAAAAATGCAGGGTTAGACGAACATGTGTTACTGGATGTATTACGCAATGGTGCCGCGCAGTCTTGGCAGTTAGAGAATCGAGCCTTAACCATGGCAGAAGGTAAGTTTGACTTTGGTTTCGCTGTTGATTGGATGCGCAAAGACCTAGCCATTTGCTTTGAAGAAGCTGAGCGTAATGGTTCTTTAGTGCCGATAGCGAAATTAGTCGATGGTTTTTATCATGAATTGCAAAATAACGGTGAACAGCGTAGTGATACCTCGGTATTGATTAAACGTTTGCAGAAATAGTTAAAAATAATGGATATAAAAAAACGGCGTCTGATCTGTGAGTAACAGGTCAGACGCCGTTTTATGAGCCTAATAAAATGACTGGTTTAGCGTGTGCCAAATACCACAATCGTTTTACCATGAGCTGAGATTAGCTCTTGTTCTTCAAGCATCTTTAAGATACGGCCAACGGTTTCACGCGAGCAACCAACGATCTGGCCAATTTCTTGACGAGTAATTTTAATTTGCATACCGTCTGGGTGAGTCATCGCATCAGGTTGTTTTGCTAAACTTAGCAATGTTTGTGCAATGCGACCTGTTACGTCTAGGAATGCTAGATCACCAACTTTTTGGCTCGTTGTTTGTAGACGTTCAGCCATTTGACCTGAAAGACGCATTAGAATTTCAGGATTAACTTGGATTAATTGACGGAATTTCTTATATGAAATTTCAGCTACTTCACATGGTGATTTAGCTCGGATCCATGCACTACGTACAGGTTCCTCAATGTCTTCAAATAGGCCTAACTCACCCATGAAGTCACCTTGATTCAGATAAGAAAGGATCATTTCCTTACCTTCTTCATCTTTAATTAGAACTGCCACAGAACCTTTAACGATAAAATATAAAGTTTCTGCTTTTTCTCCAGAATGGATCAACGTACTTTTTGTAGGGTACTTGTGAATATGGCAGTGAGATAAAAACCATTCTAAAGTAGGGTCAGATTGTGGCTTGCCGATAACAACCATGG
>NZ_JASJHF010000146.1:0-3669 GCF_033791185.1 Moritella sp.
TATATCATTTAATGCAATTATGGTCTCAGGAGGAATTTTAACTTCCAAAGTCAGAGTGTCTTCGACGTCGGTTAAGAACCAGTCCACCGTTTCCCAATCTTTTGTTAGTTGACTCGGTACCGATTTCATATTTTCTTCCTCAATGGGTTACAGTAAATTAGGTAAAAACATGACCAAACTTTCTGAAAAGGTCAAAATCATTAGTACGGTTAACAGTGCGAGCAATAAAGGTGCCACTTCACGCACAAAGTCCACCAAGCGTACTTTTAGAATTGAACACACAGTGAACATCATGGAGCCAAATGGCGGCGTCACCCCTCCAATCATGATATTAACGATCACAATAACACCGAAATGTACCGGATTAACACCGAGATTAAGTACAGCAGGTAACAGCAATGGCGTTAATATAATCATCGCTGCACCACCTTCAATAAACATACCTACGATCAGAAGAAGCGCATTAATGATAAGGAGTAGTACCAGTTTATTATCGGTTAATTGAACCAGTGCAGATGCCACGTTTTGTGGTATTTGCTCCAAGGTCATGTAATAGCCAAATACCATCGCGCCAATAATAATAAACATGACACTACTGGTGCCCTGAATGGTCTCTTTTAAGATGATAGGGACATGATTGAGTTTTAATTCTCGGTAGATTAAGCCGCCAATAATGGCACATAGCAAAACTGCGATTGCACCAGCTTCGGTTGGCGTAAATAGGCCAAAGCGCATACCCAGAATAATACCAAAGGGGATCAGCAATGCGGGAATAGCCTTGGCAAAATAGTGGAAACGCTCTTTTGCAGGTGCTGGCGATGTACGTGAAGGTTTATATCCACGTTTTCTCGAAATAATGGCGATGGTAAACATTAATGACGCAGCCATTAACAGAGCTGGCACATAACCTGCAATAAACATTGAATGCACAGAAACGTTAGCAAGCAATGCATAAATAATTAAATTGATACCAGGCGGAATAACCGGACTGATGCTCGACGAAGCCGCGGTTACTGCGGCTGTAAAAGGAAGGTCGTAGCCACGTTTGGTCATTTCAGGAGCTAAAATTTTAGACTGCATGGCAGCATCGGCATTTGCAGAGCCTGATATGCCACCCATTAGCGTACTAAGCAGTACATTTACATGCGCTAAGCCACCAACCTTGTGGCCGATTAGCGAATCTGCAAAAGCGAGTAAACTTCGGCTGATCCCTGCGTAATTCATGATCGAGCCGACCATGATAAAAAAGGGTATCGCCAATAATGGAAAGGAAGAGGCAGAAGAGATAAATCGCTGCATCACCAAACTCACCGGAATGGATGTATTTATGAAAAGAAAGTACACCAATGATGACGCAATTAAAGAAAATGCGATGGGTACATTCAAAAGAAATAAAACAAACAGAAGGATAATCGGTAAATAAATGTCCACTTAAGTCGCCTAGTGTGCCGACGAGTTTACATCTGAACCTATCAAATCATCTTTGATAAATTTCAGGGTATGAATCGCCATCAGAGAAAAACAAACAAACAACACACCGTTAATAGTAAAGTAGGACATGCCCATGACAGGTGTCACTTTGGTCGATAACATTGTGTAATCATAACTGAGGTAAGCCAAAATAATATTCAGTATTAATAAGAAACAGGATATTACTAGGCGGAAAGGTCGTTTTGCGGCATCAGGTAGAAAGGCTATGACAACGTCGACCCCCATGTGCAATCTATGTTTGTAACAAGAACTGATGCCGAAATAGACGGCCCAGATGAAACATATGACAGAGAGCTCTTCGCTCCAAGGCACAACAAAACCGAAGCCATAACGTAGGAATACGTTAATGATAACCATTAAAACCGTTATAGAAATAGCGATTGAGGCTAAGATTTCTTCAAAGTTTTTTATAAAACGCATTTTTACTCCATGAATCTGCGCTATTGGCAGTGCCTCTTCGTATTACAAGAATAAGACACTGCAAGTTGTTTATTCGACTAGTTAGCTGCGCGGATTTTCTCCAGTTCAGCGTTAATAGTCGCATGAACACCTTCGCTCCATGCTGGGAACTGGTTGTATACGTCTGCAGTAAGCTTACCAAATTCAGCGGTATCAACTTCGTTAAAAGTGACGCCCAAATCTTCAAGCTTCTGTTTGTACTCCGCATCTAGCTTAACTAATTCATTGGTATTAGAGGTTGCACCTGCAGCTAGTTCTTCCATCACAATTTTCTGTTGCTCAGCATCCAACTTATCCCAAACTTTAGGAGAGATATATAAGCCTACTGTGCCTAAGAAATGTTTAGTAAATGACATGTTTTTTGCCACTTCGTACATCTTAGTTGAGTACATGGTTAAGATTGAACCTTCAAGACCGTCAACAACACCTTGCTGTACACCTGCATAGGTTTCAGGGAAAGGCAGCGAAGCCGGAGAAGCGCCCATTGATGCTAGAGTACTGATGAACAGTTGACTTCCTGGTACGCGAATACGCATACCTTTCATATCAGCCGAATTTTTTATCTCTTTATTAGAGATCATATGGCGGAAACCGAACATATAATCAGCGGTCAGAATTTTGATGCCTTTTTTCTCAGCTTGGGCTGTTAAGTCAGCAACATATTCGGTTTTCATCATAGCGAGGTATTCGTCATAAGAGTTATAAAGCATCGGGCCAGCAAGTGCTGCAAAATCCGGCACATAATCGCCAAGATAACTTAAATCTTCAACTGCTATCCAGTCTGCACCGTTGACGACTTGCTCAAGGTTATCTTTATATACTGGTAACTGCCCACCAGGGAATACTTTGATATTCACGCCACCGTCTGTACGAGTACGAATCTTATCGGTAACTTTAATCAGCTCTTGTGTAAGCAGCTCATTTTGGGTGAACACCAAACTCATATTGATGTTAACGGGATCTTGTGATGCGGCCATGGCAGTTCCACCAAACCCAAACATCGTTGTTGCCGTTAATATAGTACCCAGTAGTAGCTTTTTCATTATCGTAACCCTCTCGTAGTTAGGTAAAATGTGCTTATTTTCGCGCTCGTATGAGAACGACTGTTTACGTTTCGTTGATTTTTAGATGATGTACCATATATTATTTATTTTCGCATTCATACGAGCATTTAAAGTTTCATATGAGCATGTGATCATGTTATCAAATTGTAAAGTATTCTGGTGTATTCGGTTAGTATGATTGAATTTATACTGTTTATTCGTAGAACAATAGACTACTTTTTTTTATTTCATATGAATGTATTGTGAGGGATTATGATTGTAGGTCATCGTGGTGCTGCTGCACTGGCACCAGAGAATACACTGGCCAGCATTAAAAGAGCGGCAGATGAGGGACTTAATTGGGTAGAAATAGATACGCAATTAACCGCTGACGGTATCCCTGTTTTATTTCATGATGAAACGGTGGCCCGTTGCACTAACGGTTCGGGTAAATTGGCTTCATTTACACTTAACGAATTGAAGCAATTAGATGCGGGTAGTTGGTTTGAATCTGCATTTAGAAATGAAAAAATACCCACGCTAGAAGAAGCTCTACAAATTTGTCTTGAAAAAGAATTATCCATAAACCTAGAGTTAAAAATCCATCACAGTTTTCAAGCTGCGCCTCTAGTAAAGAGCCTAGCTGCAGTCATTAAATCTTTCGGCTTCCTATTCG
>NZ_JASJHF010000147.1:0-51402 GCF_033791185.1 Moritella sp.
TAACAAAACCATTCACTGATCTGGATCAGTTTCCTTGTGTTTCAAGTTGTTATGATTATCCATAAATAAGTAACCAATAACATAATCACTGACTAATAAAGGATGACACGATGGATATCTGGACTAAACTTTTAAGCGATCTTTTCTCTGATACTGTTGGCATTGCTTCATTTAGCGTGATTGCACTGACCTTTATTATTGTTAGCGTACTGATCAGTATGTTTATTGTGAAAAGTAGATAATAGCTACGGGCTAATCGCGACACATTAATAATTATCAGCAAATAGCGACTATAATTAGTGCATCATCATGAATGTTAGCCGCTTTGCGCCCCCGAATTAATGTCTTAGTGCACTAACTCAGGACATTCAGCCACCCGGAGATGTCCATGATCACTATCATCAATCTATCTGAAGCCAATCTGTTTATTAACCTGTCACAAACCATTACCCACCATGATTACGAAAACGTATTAGCGCCAGTGATCGCCGATATCCTCAAACAGCATCAGCAAGTGAATGTCTGCGTTATATTCGCCAATGACTTTGTCGGATTCGAGCTACATGCGTTAGTTGATGATGCGATGATGGGGATAAAGTATTGGCAGTATTGGCATAAAATAGCGTTTATTGCCGAACCGAAATGGTTGCATACTGTGATGACAAAATTTGAAGCAATCAACCCGATCGCAGTTGAAAGTTTTTCAACGACTTTACAGGCTGAATTATGGTTTAACGAAGAAGAAATCTTTTAGTGGCGAAGAACAACTAACTGCGCGTTAGCTTTGCTGCTATTTCAACAAGCATGCCCTGCTCTTCTTCACGGGCCACCGCCAGCCATGCACTGCCGGTGTAGTCTTCAAATTCAAATAACAAATTAATATCTTGGTATTCTAATACCCAAGCGTGACGATCAGCGCCCCAGTTTTTATCACATACGCGCGCGGCGATTAACTCAACCAATGTCGGCGCTAGGGTGGTAAAATTTTCAAAATTCAATGTCGCATGCTCTAACATCAAAATATTAGCCGTTGCTTGTTGTGTTGCGAGAGTCCAGCTCATGGTTTTATCCTTAAATACGTTTGCTCTGTATTGTTAATCGTAAGCCGCTATTTTAGTTAGAAATTGACGACCGAAGCGTTCCAACTTGACGTGGCCAACCCCGTTAATATCCAGCATTTCAGCTTCATTTTGCGGTTTGATCTCGGCCATTTCCGCTAATGACGCATCATTAAACACCACATACGGGGGAATATTTTCACTATCCGCAATGTCTTTACGTAACTTACGCAAGGCAGCAAACAGTTTGCGATCATAATTAAAGTTAGCAATGCGGCTACTGCGTTTTGGCGCTTTATCGACATTGGTGATCGGTTGTAAGCGCGGTTCGGCTAATTCGAGTTCCTGTTCACCACGTAATACCGGTCGTGCTGCTTCGGTTAACTGCAATACCGAACTGCGGGTAATATTTTGCAGTAATAAACCGCTATGAATTAGTTGGCGTAACACACTTAACCAATGTTCTTGCGATTTTGCCTTACCAATGCCAAACGTCGACAACTTATCGTGACCACGTTCTTTCACTCGTTGGTTCTGCGAGCCTCTCAAGACATCAACAACATATGCCATACCAAAGGCTTGGCCGACACGGTATACACACGACAACGCCATCTGCGCATCTTTGGCACCGTCATAACGCTTCGGCGGATCCAAACAAATATCGCAGTTACCACACGGCTTATCATTAAACTCACCAAAATAATTCAGTAATACCTGACGACGGCAGGTTTGTGCTTCAGCAAAGGCCACCATGGTATTGAGCTTATGCATTTCAACCCGCTGCTGCTGTTCATTCTCTGTTTGTTCAACCATATAACGCACCCGCATTATATCCGCCGGATCAAACATAAGTAACGCTTCGGCAGGTAAACCATCACGTCCCGCACGGCCGGTTTCTTGATAATAAGATTCGATATTTTTTGGTAAGTCATAATGCACCACAAAACGGACATTGGGTTTATTAATCCCCATACCAAATGCCACGGTCGCCACCACGATATCGAGTTCATCACGGATGAATGTTTCTTGGGTATCTTGGCGTTCTTGCTGCGATAAACCAGCATGATAAGGTTTGGCATCAAAGCCTGCGCGACTTAGCCCTTCCGCGACTTCTTCAACCCGTTTACGGCTGGTGCAATAGACAATGCCACTGACACCATCTTGTTGTTTGACATAACGTTTGAGTTGATCTAATGCTTTAAATTTTTCCACTAGCGAATAACGAATATTAGGTCGGTCAAAACTCGACATACTCACTTTCGGATCATGCATTTGCAATTGATTAAGAATATCTAAGCGCGTGGCATCATCTGCAGTGGCCGTTAGTGCCATCAAAGGAACATGCGGAAATAACTGTTTCAACTTACCTAATTCATTATATTCAGGTCTAAAATCATGACCCCAAGAAGAAATACAATGGGCTTCATCAATGGCAAACAAACTGATTGGCAACTGCTGTAGGGTCTGTAAAAAATCCCCCACCATCAAACGTTCCGGAGATAAATACAACACTTGTAAGCGGTTATTGTGTAAATCACTAAATATTTGCGCCGACTCTTGGCGGGCCAAAGTGGAATTCATATACGCCGCCGCAACACCACTAGCACGTAATGCATCGACCTGATCTTTCATTAATGAAATTAACGGACTCAATACAATCGTTAAGCCACCGCGTACCAATGCCGGTACTTGATAACATAATGATTTACCGCCACCCGTGGGCATGATAACGAGGCTATCGAGACCTGCAACCGCATGTGCGATCACCTCTTCCTGACCCATACGGAATTGTTGATAACCAAAGACAGTTTCAAGCACGTGTTGAGCTGATGGCAGAGGGGAAACGGATGCAGTCATGGTGGTTCGATCTCAATATAAATAATTTGGTGTGCGCAGTTCATCGAATCTGCGAATCCACGATTTTAGCAGTATATACATGCTGTAAACAAACACTAGTAAAAACAAAATAAGCATGTGGGCATTAACAAAATAATCCAGTCAACAAAATTGGCCTAAACTAAGTAGTTAATAGGTAGTAACTCGCTAATCGAAAAGGACATTCAACTTGAATATATTAAAACAGGTTATTTTAATTATTTGTTTTACTATTATCGCACCGATAACTAACAGCCAAGTATTTCCATCGGCAGGCACAGCCTGGGTATTAACGGGCCAGCAACAAAGTGCAACCGCGCCTGATTGGCAACCACAATTTAGCACACCTGAAATTGTCTCTCGTTGGGAAGAAGCGCACGCTGATATTAGTATTGGCGGCCATTATCAACACGCCACCACCAAGGTCGCCAGAATCGATTATATGTATAACCAAAAATTAGAGTGGAAAATGGGCGTTAAAGAGCAGTATTTACGCCACCAACTCGCCCAATCTCAGCAACACTATGAGTCACTATTTTTACACTTCCAAAATGATACTGAAATAGCATTACCGAAAAACACCAACGGCCATCTAACCCCTCTTTATGGGGTGCCAGAAGTGGTCGCAATTAAAAATAACGACTCACACGCCACACCAATTAAATTGCTAGCGATGCCATTGCAACAAGCGGTGACACTGGTTAACCAACAGACCCTGTATCTGCTTTCATCAGAAAAGCTCGATGGCTTAACCCTGCAATTTAATCATCAAGACAAAGGCCAGCAACTCGCCAATTCCAGCGTTAATATTGCCTATGCGACGAATGCTATAAATAGTGCCGTAGACGGTTCAGCCTCTCACCCAAAAAATGAAGACACCAATTGGCAACTATTAACTAAAAGTGCCCTGAGTAATATAACCAAAATGCACTGGCTGCCACCCAAGAGCTGGCCAAGAGTGGCATTTAGCCCGGTATTAAACCAACAAACGTCGGTGGCACACGCCCGTTTTTTTGCACTCAAAATAACTATAAATACCCCATCCGCAGGACTGCAACTTTCGGCAATAAATCTACCGTCTTGGTATAACATCATTCAAAATGGGGATAAACAGCAGGTCACCATTCCAGGTTGGGATCCAATTAACGATACCAATAAAGACAATTATATTGATGATCGGGAATATACCCAGCGTCAGAATCAACAAGCCAGTGCCCGCTTTCCCTATCAAGCACGCCTCGTACCACTGGGACGTATGTGGAGTCCACAATCTTCCTTTTGTTATACCAATTTATTCACCGTCGCCAACCGTAAATTATTTGCTCAATACCTAGAGCAGCACTGGCAAGCACAGGGTTTTGTCGGCGCTTACAATGATGATTTATATCGGATCCCAGGAAAAGTACAATTCCCGAGTAGCAATGAAGGTAAGGTATTGGAATTACAACTGCCAATCAAACAAGTCAGTCCACACTATTGGCAACAGCTCAGTGCATTTACCCAGCAATTACAGCAAGCAGGCACTGAACGCTGGATAGGTGCTAATATTTCCAACTTGAACTTATTTACCCAACCAGACTTGCTGCCGGTGAATAGCGGTTTTAATTTCTTTGTCCGTGAAGACTATATTCACCCGAGCATGGGCTTAATTCACAAGGATGGGCTACTCCAACACTGGGAGCACTTTGTTCTAGCAGCGCAAGGGAAACGTAACATACTAATGGCAAACACCCGCAAAGGCGGCAGAGTCAGCTGGCAAGGTCATACGGCAGCCAACTGGGAACATGATAAAAGTACCAATCTGGCGATATTTTATTTATTTAATAATCCAAGCCTCGATTTTTACCAGCAATGGAATAATAGCTTTTACTATTCTAGTGCCAATACCGAGAGCAATAATTTCTATCAAGCAGGTATTCCTAAAAATGTAGCTTACCAACCAACCAGCATGTTACGCCATGACATTGGTAAACCTATTGCTGCACCGGCTAATTACCCGGCTGTCAGTTATGTCGATGCGGATAATAATATTATCGCTAGCAGTATTGATAGCCAACTCAGCGTCAATAATCAGCTGTTATCGATTACCCCGAGCCATTGGTTTTACCTGCACCAGCAAACGGCGAGCACACTCCCTTGGCAACAAGAACAACCCCCTAAGACGGCGGTAATTGCACGACAATACCAACAAGGGTTAATCCTCTACTACACCGACCGGCATGGTAAAAATAAAACATTCAGCCAACAGGCCACAGCGACCGTTGAGTTACCGGGTCAATACCGCAGGCTGAATGCCGATGGCAGCCTTGGTAAGGTCATCGATAAGATCACCTTAAGCGGTTATCAAGGTGTCATCTTGATCCCAGAAAATAAATCCACATAAAATAAAATCAGCCAAATATGCAATTTCAAGTGTATTTAGCTTGAAAGTGAGCTACCTTAACGTAACTCACTAATTAATTAACAGCAACAAAGCTTAAGCAGGATGCATGCAAACAATGACCGAGCAAGATGTAATTGATCAAGAACTCACGGAACAGCAAATGTTGGATTTCATTAGTGATATGTTTATGAACCAAATGCCCTTTAACGACCTGCTCGGCATGCGGATCACCAGCTACACCACTGACAGCATTGAGCTATGTATCAATATGGATGATAAGTTGATTGGTAATCCCATCCGTAAAATACTGCATGGCGGTGTGACGGCAAGTCTGCTTGATGTCGCTGGCGGCATGTTGGTTGCCGCGGCAGCGATTCCACAAATGGCCACCAAAAGTGCCGCCAACTTCCATAAAAACCTCAAATCACTGGGTACCATCGACTTACGCGTCGATTATTTACGTCCCGGTTGGGGCGATGAGTTCACTGCTACAGCGCAAATCATTCGCTCAGGCAATAAAGTGGCCGTCACCCGTATGGAATTACATAATCAAGAAGGGGTTCACATCGCTTTTGGTACTGGTACCTATTTAGTCGGCTAACCAACCACAAAGATAATTAATATCACTATCCCTGATTATCCATCATTGTTATGCTAGCCGGCCTATTTATTCCTATAAAAACCGCTGGCATAATCAATGACAACCAACAATGATACTAAGCAAGGGGTGATATTTGCCATCCTCGCTTATGTAATGTGGGGCATGGCTCCACTCTACTTTAAACAGTTACAGCAAGTACCAGCTTATGAGATCTTAGCCCACCGTGCGCTGTGGTCTTGTATTTTAATCGCCGCATTACTCAGCTTATTTAAATTATGGCCGATGGTAAAGTCGGTATTATCCGTACCTAAGAATGTGTTATTACTGCTGTGCACATCATTACTGATCAGTATTAACTGGTTAACTTATATTTGGGCGGTTAATAATGATCATTTACTCGATGCCAGTTTAGGTTATTTTATTAACCCGATTATAAACGTCTTGCTTGGCATGGTTTTTTTATCTGAAAAGTTACGTAAATTGCAGTGGTTGGCGATTTTATTTGCGGTAGTGGGGATCTTAATTCAAATCATCACTTTAGGCTATCTACCTTGGGTAGCCTTGGTATTAAGCTGTAGCTTTGGTTTCTATGGCTTGCTACGCAAGAAGTTACACCTTAATGCACTGGTGGGTTTATTGATTGAAACCATGATCATGCTGCCTGTCGCTGCAATTTATTTATTTATCTTTGCAGATTCTGCGACATCCAATCTCGGCGCCAATAGCTTACACCTTAATCTACTGCTACTCAGTGCGGCGTTTGTCACGACGGTGCCGCTATTATGCTTTAATCATGCTGCCGTACGCTTACCGCTATCAACATTAGGCTTCTTCCAATACATAGGTCCAACATTGATCTTTATTCTTGGTGTGACGCTGTATGAAGAAGTGGTAAACACAGAAACACTGATGACGTTTACCTTTATTTGGGCAGGGCTGCTGATATTTAGCGTTGATGGTCTTAAACATAATCGCCATCAACGGATAAAACTAAAATCCTAATAGCCTCAGGCCTATCAACATAAATGACCTATTAAGCACCCGATGTTAACCTTCAAGAGGGTGCTAATTTAATTCGCTGATTGACCCACATGATAATCTTCAAGTTTCAAAAACGTCACTGGTTTATCAAGTTGACCCGGCATTAAATTGCCAAACTTGTCATAAGCGCCATCTAAAAATGAAATATTCACTTCAGAGACTGCAAAAAATGTCGTCATCAACGGTATGCCGGTATTGGTCATACAAGAATCCGAATCGGTTTCCCCCACAAAGGTACCGGTCACCTTTAGCTCAATCAATAACTCACAGTTATTATTAATACTGAGCTGAGACTGAGTTAAACTCTGCAATACTTCGGGAAAATAATAAGCGCCAGCAAAATCAGAGGCGCGCGGAATTGAATAGCTATATAAACGGATAAAACCATTCGGGCTGGCGACTAGTTGTAAAATACGCTGGCGAAATGGTTTGTTTGAAGAACCAATAATACGGCTTTCGATATATAACCACTCACCATCAATACTATCTTGCCAAATAGGTAATACTTGCAGGCCGATGTGAACTTTACGTCCTTGAATAACATCGTTAGTTGTTCTATGTATCCCAGATAGCCATTGCCCTAATAACGCCGTATTTTCTGATTTAAATAAAGCAGAATAAGCAAATGAGCTGAATAAGCACATAAGCGCGACGATTAATCGTAATATCAAAATAACTCCCTGTAGCCACATAGGCAGCGCTAACATCCACATTAGCGGTTAATATGCAGTGATACTATCCTAAAAAATCGCGCAACTATACTACAAAAAGTTGAGTGTTACTATAGAGCCTGCAATCTCGCGTAAGAAACCACGAGCCATTTACTGCCAAGTTGATCAAACTCAATTTGAATACGACATTGTGGACCACTACCTTCATAGTTCATCACAATACCCTCACCAAATTTAGCATGCAGCACTCGTTGACCTAATTGATAACCGGTCGACTCAAATGACATTTTTTCAGCACCCGCACTAAAGCGACCAAATTGCGTTGGTTGGCGGATCTGGGTTTTTAAGCGGATCTCTTCAATGTACTTTTCTGGTACTTCACGAATGAAACGTGATGGACGGTGATTCATTTCTTTACCGTATAAACGGCGTGATTCAGCATAACTGATATATAGTTTTTTCATTGCACGCGTGATACCGACATAACAAAGGCGGCGCTCTTCTTCCATACGCCCTGCTTCTTCAGTCGATTGCTGACTTGGGAACATGCCCTCTTCAACACCCACCATGAATACCACAGGGAATTCCAGACCTTTCGCTGAGTGTAATGTCATCAACTGCACAGCATCTTCAAACTCATCCGCTTGGCCTTCTGCAGACTCTAAGACTGCAAACGCTAAAAATGCCGATAACTCAGTCATCTCTTCACTATCATCTGGGATCTTAAAACCACGCGCTGCAGAAACCAGTTCCTCTAAGTTTTCAATACGAGATTGGGCTTTTTCACCTTTCTCTAACTGATACATAGATTTCAAGCCTGAGTATAAAACCACATGATCGATTTGTTCATGCAGGGCTAATTCAGCAACATCATTATCAAGTTCGGTGATCAACTCTACAAATTTACGGATCGAACTCGCCGCACGGCCTGCGATCAAATTGTTGTCCAATAAATAGATCGCGGCTTGCCACAAGGTTGACCCCTGTTCACGACTCGCATCACGCAATAAGGATAATGCACGCTCACCAATACCGCGGGTAGGTTTATTGACAATACGTTCAAATGCAGCATCATCGTCACGGTTGTTTTTCAGACGCATATACGCCATCGCATCTTTAACTTCAAGACGATCGAAGAAACGCAAACCACCATAAATACGATACGCGAGTTGCTCTTGCAGTAACGCATCCTCGAGCACACGCGATTGAGCATTGCTACGGTATAAGATCGCGCAGTCACTGAGTGAGCCACCTTGATCTTGCCATTCTTTAATACGACCGATCACAAAGCGCGCTTCATCCACTTCATTGAATGAGGCATACAAAGAGATCGGTTCGCCTTCGCTATCTTCAGTCCATAACTCTTTACCCATGCGTTCACTGTTATTAACAATAAGGGCATTGGCGGCATTCAAAATATTACTGCTCGAACGGTAGTTTTGTTCTAACTTGATGGTTTTAGCACCATTAAAGTCGGTCAAGAAACGTTGAATATTAGCCACTTGCGCACCACGCCAGCCATAAATAGACTGGTCGTCATCACCTACGATCATCAAGTTGCCATGATCGCCCGTGAGCATACGCAACCAAGCATATTGAATGTTATTGGTATCTTGGAATTCGTCGACCAGAATGTTGGAAAAACGATCTTGATAATGAGCGAGAATATGCGGTTTGTGCAACCACAGCTCGTGCGAACGTAATAACAGTTCGCCAAAATCGACTAAACCAGCGCGATCACAAGATTCTTGATAAGCTTGATAAATCTTGATCCAGTTACGTTCGATCGGATCATAGGCTTGCAAATGTTCAGGACGTAGACCTTCATCTTTTTTACCACCGATATACCACATTGCCTGTTTCGCTGGCCATTGTTTTTCATCGAGGTTCATGGCTTTGATCAACCGTTTCAATAACCGCAGTTGATCATCACTGTCAATAATTTGGAATTCAGCAGGCAGACCCGCATCTAAATGATGCGCGCGTAATAGACGATGAGCAATACCATGGAAAGTACCAATCCACATACCTTGCTGACGGCCTTGTAATAATTTATCCACACGACCACGCATTTCTGCTGCCGCTTTATTGGTAAAGGTCACCGCTAATAAAGAATAAGGTGAGCATTGCTCAACCTGCATTAACCACGCTAAGCGATGTACCAATACTCTGGTTTTACCACTACCAGCACCCGCTAAAACCAGCATACTCGATGGTGGTGCCGCAACAGCATCACGCTGCTTGTCGTTGAGGCCGTCCAGTAAGAGAGATACATCCATAATTTAGTCACCTTAGACTGTATATTTAATCAGTAGAATAGAGGGATTATAACAGGCTTGTTAATTCATCCAAGTGCGTTATTTCAATATCGGGTAAATGACTGGCTTTACTACTCGTCATTAGCGATTGTTGTTGGTCATTAAACCAAGCTGACATGAAACCATTGCGGATCGCTCCTGCCACATCGGAGTTAAGATGATCACCAACATGGAGAATATGTTGTGGTGGTACTTCCAAGGTTTTTGCCGCCAGTGAAAATAGGTCTGGATATGGCTTCATTCTCAATCCATTACCCGGTTTTATTACCGCGGTAAAAAACGGCGTTAAGCCAATTTTATCGGTATCGACATTACCATTAGTCACCGCAATCAATGGGATCTTACTGGCGAGTGCAGATAATACCGCAAAGGTTTGTTCTGGCACGACAAAGTCACTGCGCACGGCCAGTACTTGCGCAAAGATCCCCTGCGCAACTGAATTAGCCTCAGCGTCACTGTAACCGTGGCGTAAAAATAACGTGGTTAAACAAGCAATGCGGATCGCACTGACATCATGTACCAAACTGGGCTGGAGATGAATCACATGGCGTTTTAACTGTAACCAGCCATTATTATCTAAATGAGTGATATGTGGATATTGGCTGCGTAAATGCATATGCATCCACGCTTCGGCGCGACGAACCACCGGATAATTATCATATAAGGTATCGTCTAAATCAAAACTCATGGCCTTAATCGGCTGTAATCGTCGATAGAACTTCATCAGTCTTCCTTTGTATTTTTCTTTTTAGCGCGAGGATGAGCAGCATCATACACTTTAGCCAGATGTTGAAAGTCTAAACTGGTATAGATCTGGGTGGTACTGATATTAGCATGCCCTAATAATTCCTGAACTGCACGTAAATCGCCACTTGATTCAAGCATATGGGTGGCAAATGAATGGCGTAATTTATGCGGGTGAACATGACTGGTTAATGTTTGTTGCTGCCCCCACTTCGCCATACGACTTTGCACGCTGCGATGCGAGATCCGACGGCGCAGCTGACTGACAAATAATGCTGGTTGCGCACTGTCAGCATATTCACCTCGTACGACTAACCATTCTTTTAATGCGGTGATCGCGACACTGCCGATAGGTAACTGGCGCTGTTTATTACCTTTACCAATTACCCGCATGGTTTTATCCCGTAACTTGACGTCCTGCAAATCTAAATTAACCAGTTCATCTAACCGTAAACCAGCGGAGTACATCAACTCCATCATGGCTTTATCCCGTAACACTAAAAACGGAGCATCTTTTTCTTCCGTATTGGATACAGCTAATAATTGGTTAATTTCATCAACATCCAGATTTTTGGGTAACGACTTATGCTGACGCGGTGCAGATACCCCTTTAGCTGGGTTAGCAGTCAAATCGCCCTGTAATACCAGGTAATCACAAAAGCTGCGTAATGCGGATAGTTTAGTGGCTAAGCTGCGCGGAGAAAGGCCTTGTTTATGATTTAAGGTCGCGAGCTTACGTACTTGTGCAGCATCAAGCGAGCGCCACTCGGTGAGCGGAAATGTGAGCATTTGCGCGGCGAATAAGGTCAGATGACGGCGATAGTTACGCGCAGTGTGCAGACTCAATTGCCGCTCACTGGTGATATAACGTAAAAAACGTTCAATCGGTTTCAGCAATTGTGCTGGCAGATCGCATGGTGCAGGTAAGTCATTACCTGCAGCGGTATTATTTTTTGATGGCGTGGTCACGTAAAGGCATCAGTTGCGGTAACAGGGTAGAGATAATGCGGCAAAGCTGGCCTAACAGCAAGTTATCCATGCCCGATTGGTAATGTTCGCCGTTGGCACTACCGATAGCGAGTAAGCCGTATTCACCACGTTCGCCCAATGCCATTAAAGCGACAGAGTTAACCAAAGCATCTTGACCAAACAGCAAAGCTTTATCCACACCTGTAACGGGACCAAAGTAGTGATCGCCGCCTGCAAACTGTTGCTGACGGATCCGAATCAATTGTCCGGCTGAAATAGCTAAAGGTAAATATTGTGACTTAAGGTGAAAATAGGCTTCATTAAGATGTAAATTAACAGCAGCCAAAGGCAGTTGCGATTGGATCTGATTGACTAAGATACGTTGCATTTGCATCACTGAAGTACAATGAAACAGTGCCGTGTAAATATCCGCATAGATGCGAAATAATTTATCGTTGTCAGCGGCAATCGCCACTAATTGCTGTAACTGCAGCTCTAAATCAGCAATGCGTTGTCGCTGTCGTTCTAACCGTAAAGTCACTAAAGACACGCTACCTTGCGCGCCATGAGAAATGGCTAAGGAATCAACTAATTCATGATTACGCACAAAAAAATCTGGTTCCGCCTGCAAAAAATCAATCACATCTTGTTCTGAAATAGCAGGCGTTTCGGTCATCAACATCGAGGCTTTAACATCGATCATATATTAATTTGCCCATCGTAGACATGTGTAGCAGGACCGGTCATAAATACCGGTTTACCTGGACCTTGCCATGATATTTGTAATTTTCCGCCAGGCAGTTCAATACACACATCTTGACCCAGTTTACCTTGCAGTTGACCAACAACCGCCGCCGCACACGCCCCCGTGCCACATGCTTGTGTTTCACCAACACCACGCTCATAAACACGTAACTTGGCATGATCCGGTGACAATACTTGCATGAAACCGGCATTAACACGATTCGGAAAACGTTCATGATGCGCGATCGCATGCCCAAGTTCGGCTAATGGCGCGGTATCGATATCATCCACTAACGTGACACAATGCGGATTACCCATCGACACTGCACCACAAAACACCGTACTGTCTAGCGTACGTAAAATATAGGTTTTTTCTTGCTTAGTAGCACGAAACGGAATTTTATCTGGGGCAAGTTCTGGCACCCCCATATTTACCGTGATCTGACCATCGTATTCAACCTGCAAAGAGATCTTACCGGCACTGGTGCTTACCGCGATCTTATCTTTATTGGTTAAACCTTTATGGCGCACAAAACTGGCAAAACAGCGAGCGCCATTGCCACACTGTTCCACTTCACTACCATCAGCATTAAAAATACGATAATGAAAATCAAGTTCAGGATCATAAGGCGCTTCAACCACGAGTAGTTGATCAAAGCCAATGCCGGTATTTCTATCCGCCAAGCGACGGATATTATCATTATTAAAAAATACATTTTGGGTAACACAGTCTACAACCATGAAATCATTACCCAGACCGTGCATCTTTGAAAACTGTATAAACATATGAACCTGTAACCCTTATTCTATTCTGCAGATAAAATTTTATGCGGTAGGTAAAATTGCTTCGTCTTTCCAGATTTCTGCAAGCTCTTCTCGGCGGCGAATTAAATGCGCCACATCACCATCAACCATCACTTCAGCAGGGCGACTACGCGAATTATAGTTAGAACTCATGGTTGAGCCATATGCACCCGCAGAGCGAACAACAATATAATCATCCATGGCGATAGCTAAATCACGGTTCTTACCTAAGAAATCACCGGTCTCACAAATAGGGCCGACCACGTCGTAGTTTCGAGATTCACGCACTAATGATTTATTCACTGGCGCAATGGCTTGCCACGCACTGTATAACGCCGGACGAATAAGATCGTTCATTGCCGCATCGACGATAGCAAAGTTTTTATGTTCAGTAAGTTTAATATACTCAACTTTACTCACCAAAATACCAGCATTGGCCATGATCGCACGACCAGGTTCAAAAATAAGCGCCAGTTTACGACCCGCTAACTTATCTTTTAATGCTTGTGCATATTCAGCAGGCAGCGGTGGTGTTTCGCCTTCATAAGGCACACCTAATCCCCCCCCGACATCAAGGTGTGCAAGTATAATACCTTGTGATGAAAGTTTATCTATTAATACCAAAAGCTTATCTACGGCTTCTAAAAAAGGTGACAGTTCAGTCAGCTGAGAACCAATATGACAATCAACACCTTTTAATTTAATCCCCGGCATTTTGCTGGCAGCTTGGTAAACACCTTCAGCAAGATCAATATCGATACCAAATTTATTTTCTTTCAGCCCTGTAGAAATGTAAGGATGCGTACCGGCATCAATATTAGGGTTCACACGAATAGACACGGGCGCCTGCACCCCACGGTTCACCGCAACGTCGTTAATACGTTCGAGTTCAGGCATCGATTCAACATTGAAGCAATGAATATGATGATCGAGTGCTAAATTGATTTCTGCGACCGTTTTACCGACACCCGAAAATACAATTTTGCTTGGGTCACCGCCGGCAGCAATTACCCGTAACAACTCACCAGCAGAAACAATGTCAAAACCTGAACCTAAACGCGCCATCACGTTAAGCACTGCAATATTCGAATTAGCCTTTACCGCATAACAAACCAAATGCGGGTGCTCACCAGCCGCATCATTAAATGCATGCCAATGACGCTCAATTGTCGCTCGGCTATATACGTACGTTGGCGTACCAAATTTTTCTGCAACGTCTGCAATCGCACACTGCTCTGCAAATAACTGGCCATCATCCTGATAATTAAAATAATCCAATGCTCTATTCCTTTTCTTTAATTCGTAAACACATCCATTCATTGTCCATCATGCAACAATGTTTGTTTATTCTGCTGCAGCGTTTGGCGTCTCACTTGCGGTATTGTTATCAACACTTGTCGCTGCCTGTGTTGTTACCTGTTTTGGCTTGGCTTTCGCCGCATCAGGTCCAGTTCCAGGTGCATATAAAGGACCTGAAATACCACAACCACTCAACAAGCTAGCACTAAATAACAAGGCTAATGTAATAAATGTTGTTTTTCTTACTTGGCTCATAACCGACTCAATGATAAATTAATTCTATCCCTTATAATCGCACTGACAAAATTAAAAGCAATAGGATTAATAAAAAATGACTGATTCAGAATTCCACCAACAGGTAGATGAACTATTAATAAGCTTTGAAGAGATCATTGATGACAGTGATGTTGAACTCGATTATGAAAACAGCAACAGCATTTTGACTTTATACTGCCGTGATGGCTCACAGATTATTTTAAACAAACAAGCGCCATTACATCAG
This sequence comes from Moritella sp., assembly GCF_033791185.1. Classification (GTDB taxonomy): domain Bacteria; phylum Pseudomonadota; class Gammaproteobacteria; order Enterobacterales; family Moritellaceae; genus Moritella. The sequence continues at coordinate 15,010 of NZ_JASJHF010000147.1, forward strand.
CTGTGGGTAGCAACAAAAGCCAACGGTCATCATTTCGAATTTATTAATGATGTATGGATTGATAACCGCACGCAGCAGTCTTTATCCGTAGTATTGACCGACGCGGTTAAAAATCAGGGCGGTGAAGACGTTAGTTTCTAACGCGAAGTGAATGCCAATCACGTAATTAGTCGTGATTGGTATGATTTAGCTGATAGATTTGATCGCTATAAATTATATGCTAAGTAAATTTTAGACAAAGAAAAGGGCTGCACTAGTAACTAGTGCAGCCCTTTTACGTTGTCGTAATAGCTCATATCCTTGAACTTATTGTGCTCCCTGCACTTAGACATTTTACCTAATCCATTAGGTGATTTACTTTTCCCCAATCCTTTGAGTTGTTCCTTTGGCAATCCTAGCCTAACAAGTCATCCTAACCTGTTTCTCGTCTCCGTCCTGGAGGTGTCCTTCATTCACTCTAAATCCGTGAGTGCTATCCTTGTCATCCACCCCATCCTTGCGGTTTCAGTAGAGAGCCAAGTCATCATCCTGATGAGCTTCCTGCTTCTCTGGGAACAAATATAACAAATCTAAAAATAATTAATCGCAACCAAAAACAAATTAAATTAGTGCTATAACACTAAAAAATCAGCGTAGATCGCTATAAATGCCGTGAGAATAGGCTTTAGGCATCATAATTAGCGACGTAAACTTCTTCATCGTCTAGGATCACACCTCAATATAAGTACGATGTCCCCCAACGTGAATAGTCGATCTCTTACACGCCAATTTCAGCGGATAAACTCACCGTTTGTATTGTGTAAATCAGCAGCAGTTAATCTGTGATCTTGATCACTTGGCCTTATTAATCACCCTGAATAATTAATCCCAAAGGCACTAATAGTTGTTCCTGCTGCCAACTGCAAATACGCACACCTTGTAAGTTTACCCGTCTTGGATCCAAACCAGTAACATCGACATGACTTAAATTACACTGCTGTAAATTAAACTGCGACCAACTCTCTTGTGAAAATTCACCGCGACTCAAGTCAGAACCCTGTAATGAAGCCCCCAATAAATTACAGCCTGTCCAGCGATTTTCATATAACTCACATTTTTCGAGCCGCGCCTCAGCCAGGTTGGCATAACTCAAATTACATTGCGTTATATAGGCAGAGCAAAAGAAGATTTTTTGGGTTATATAATTAGCAAAACTGGCACGGCTAAAATCGACCCCCTTTAAATTACAACCGCGAAATTCAATACCAAAACATTCAGCGCCAATAAACAGACCCATGCTTAAATCACAATTTTTAAAACTCGCGCCTTTTAAATCCGCATAATCAAAACGGCAACCGCGAATATCGCCACGTTCAATAAATTTACAATCAATAAACTCTGCATCAGTTAATTGCGCATGATTAAAATCACAACGGTGAAATGTACAGCGAGTAAAGATCATTGATTCTAAATCTTGATCTACAAAGTCGGCTTCAATAAATGTGCTATCGGTCGTTTTCATTATGTTGTTCCTTGCTCGAATTAACATCAGATTACTACCAATATAGCCATCAGATCTAGCACTATTACTGTGCTATTTTGAAATAAAAGCACTTGATTATAATTGCTATTTTAAGAGGGATAATGAGACGACTAAGAAGATAAAATGGATATAATTACATGGCAGTCGAATCTTCAGTAACGGTTAACACAAGTAACCTCTGGGGCTGCTATTGGGCATGATAATAAATAAGCAATTACCGATAAAAAAGGGGTGAAAAAGCAGCGTACTCAAGTGAGAAAAGAAAATTGAAGAGAAAAAATAAAACAGCAGATAAAAGAAAAGGACGGCATAAATGCCGTCCTTAAATAGTCACGTAGCCCAATCCTTGAACTAATTTTGCTCCCTGCAAATTGACTGACCTAATTTCCTTTAGGTTTAACTCCCAATCCATCGGGTATTTTTTATTACCATCCTGGTACAATAAATCACTCCGATTTATTTCCTCTCCATCCTGGAGGTGTCCTTTATACTCATATCCTTTGAGTGTCCATCGCATCTTCATCCTGAAGACTTTTCCTTGCGGCCACATCCTGTGGTAAATCCTATTCGATAATCCATATCTAGTTAGTAATCCTTACCAACTACGTTTGCGTCCTTACGGATACCTACTATAGAGATATCCCATTTTGCTGCAATGCATAAATCGATTTTTTTGCATAAAAAATACAAGATCTAGGTCACAAAATAAATGCATCGCATTAATATCAACAACTTAAAATCAAAGGCAAGGTGTATCACATGACTAAAAAAGAATACAACCACAATAATTGACAAGGATAGTCGCACAAACTTAATGGGCAATCTCTTACACACTAAAACCCGAGATTGAAAATGAAATTTGTCGTTTGATGAAAATATACTAAAGAGATGACAACTTAGAATAAAAAAGAGCGATTATTTCGTCGATACATAAGGAATTACTTCTAATTCTTTATTCTCAGAATGTACGATGTCGTAAAATTGCGGTAAATTGAAATTGGCAAATGTACCTTCATTACGTGACTCTTCTTGAGAGTTGGTATAGAAACGGTGCACACCTTTAATCAGCTCATCTTTATTGCCACTTAAATGCTGATAGGTTTCCACACGATTGGCTTCGTCAACGATATAAACGTTGAAACCATTTTTATAATTCTCAAAAAAGAATTGTACTAAACCTTCTGATGAATGCGATTCAACCGCTAAAGGCGTACCTTCAGCAGTGGTAGTTTTATCTATTCGTAGCGGCATTTGTTCAAGTTTACGCTCAGAAATATGGTGATACAGATCTAATGACGTTTCAACTTTACGAATAGACACACCACGACGTTCGAAATAAATACCAAAACGTTCATCACTAATGGCCAGCATTTTAACTATTTGCCCTTTATCACGCTGTAATCGAGTACTAATACAATCACGCACCAGACGTTCAAAGCTATGACGGATCAAACCGCGAAAATGTAGGCTATAACAGAATACTTTAATCGAATCGGGTTCCCTTGCGTCTTGATGCATTTTTCCCATGATCGTCGTTAATGCATCAACAATACGTTCTTCACCAGAAAAATGCAGGGTGCGCACTTCATTCCAAGAATTACGGTAAATCAGATCAATACTACCCACTAAGCAAGCTTTACAATCACCAAATGAAAATACATCACTGGTATTGGTATCAAACTCAATAATTCGACCACCCCAATGATTAGTCGGATCGTGTTCTAAGTTTAGAAAAATTGATAAATCACGGATTTCACATGGGCGGCTCAATGCTTGATTAGAAGCGGGTTTGGCATTGATCGGAAATTTATTTTTTAAATCTTTGCAGAATGAATTCAATACATCGATATTCATATCTGAATTTTGATTGAAAATATCAACTCGAGTGCTATCCACCATTAATCCATTAAAATAACTCCATGCCACCAACTTACTCAGATAACCGTTGTGCTCTAAAGGCTTACGACCAACAATCTGCATAGGCTCTAATGACGAGTTATATAAATACCAACCTGAATTATTAAAACGACCGTCCGGAACTTGCACAAAACTAAGTTGTTGTTCGGATAGGTCCGGAGAGATCTGTGGATTAATATAAGTCACTTTGCCGGGCAAGGATTCAAACGCGGCGTATAACTTACGCGAGAGAATACCAATATCGGCAGGATTAATGGATTCACTAATATTATTGCGGCGCGCAAAACCAATCAAGTTTCGGTAACCCTTCATCATGGCATCAAGTAATTCGGGATGCGCTTCTTGTACCTGTTCAATTTTCCAATTATCACGATTATCAAGATGGGCAATACGATCAGGATGCCAGTTCCATTCACTGATAACCTCAGCAACAGCAATGCGATGCCATTCTGGACGTACCAATTTTTCGTCCGCGCAATTCCCACTGAACATCTTTAAGTAAAAACAGCGACGCAATAGATCAACGCGTGCCTTATCGCCAATTTTTTCGAGATAAGCGGTTACTTTGACTAAGATCTGATAATAAGTATCGTGCGACAATTCCAATTGTTGTGAAGACGCCAATTGAAAATTTTCTTTCATTATTTGCGATAACAAGCGGTTATTTGGGTATTCAGCCGAGTAAGCTTCCATTAATAAGGTTTTCAATACCGCTTTATAAGGAGAATCAATACCTTTATACAGCTGCCATAATGCAGAACCAAAATACTCTTCAGCAGGAATACGTGGAAAACCACCTAAATCAACCCATTCTTTACGATCAAGTACACCATCAGCGACGAGTTTATCAACGTAATCATCATAATTATTGTCAAACTCAACCGGTAAAATATGCCACAGACTTGGCTTACCCGCGATCAGTAAAGCGCTACGATAAAACTCATCTAACAAAAGAAAGTGTTGGGCACTGCCACAACTTTCTTTTGTCATCACCGCATTGTTTACTTTTCGAAATTTATCTTCGGCAATCAGAAAGAAATTAACTTCAATATTATAGGTTTCAGCCCACGCGGTTATTAACGTGCACTTCTGCTCTAATAAATCAGCTTGCTCAGCACTCATGCTTGGATCATGACAAACCCAAATATCGAGATCGCTACGCCAATTCTGACCGATAGATCCGGTACTGCCCATGGCATATAAACTATATATCGGCGAGCAAGTGATACATTTATCATCAACTAATTCGACATTTAAGGCGGTTAAATAGTCTTGCTGTTGCTCATCGGGGGTAAATAAACAGATACCATATGGCACCTCAGTATCAAGATAAACAGGTAGGTTAGGGTGATTACAATGCAATAATAGAGGTAAAATAGCTGTCACTTCACGGCCATTATCATCCATTATGGACAAGGCGCGATCTAGTCTAAGCTGATTAAACAACTTAGCTTTCTGTTTCAGTTCAGCAATTTTATTCTGCAAAATAAAACCTTACATGAGAGAAAACTATGCTTACTATTAATTGACTTTTAAGCACTCAAAAGTCGCTTATATGGTGGGCATTGAAGTGTGATGATGCTAACAGTTTTCTAGATAATGGTAAACTTATAGCGCCAAAATAGTCACATTATTAATATGGATTAGGCTGAGGGTCGATTAAAATCATATAGATCGTTACATTATAATTATTGTGGCAGTTCGTAAATTTGTTATCTAATATTAAAATTTCGGCTGGCACAATCCAATTGCGTGCATTTTATAAACAAAAAGAAGTAAAAAAGATCGCCCCTAAACAATTTAAATAAAATAATTGATTTAGGGGTTGCATAAACATTTAGATCTGGATAATATCTGCCACCTCGATTAGGGGCGCTGCATTAAAACAACGTCACCAAAATTAATCGAAAGTATGGGGTCCTTAGCTCAGTTGGGAGAGCATCGCCCTTACAAGGCGAGGGTCACTGGTTCAAGCCCAGTAGGACCCACCATATATTAAATCTGGTTATATCTTTTATAAGATAAGTAACGGGATTTACTATGAAGAAAGAATTCGGGGGCTGTTAGCTCAGTTGGTAGAGCAGTTGACTTTTAATCAATTGGTCGAAGGTTCAAATCCTTCACAGCCCACCACTTTCTTTATTACACAGCATTGTCGCGGGATGGAGCAGTTTGGTAGCTCGTCGGGCTCATAACCCGAAGGTCGTAGGTTCAAATCCTGCTCCCGCAACCAGTTAAAACGATAGCCACAACTATCGCTAAAAAATAATGTGGGTCCTTAGCTCAGTTGGGAGAGCATCGCCCTTACAAGGCGAGGGTCACTGGTTCAAGCCCAGTAGGACCCACCACTATTGTGGTGTATGTCATAAGACATAACTATAAAAAGAAAGACTACGGGGGCTGTTAGCTCAGTTGGTAGAGCAGTTGACTTTTAATCAATTGGTCGAAGGTTCAAATCCTTCACAGCCCACCACTTTCTTATAAGAATAAATAAAAAAACCTCGTTTATCGAGGTTTTTTTATACCTAAAATTTAGTGTCCGAAATTATAATCTCAATGCTTGACCTTCCCCCTAAGGTAACGATTACCATCTCTAGCCTATTCATTTTTATTTACTGCTGATGTCGAACTTTTCATGCGTATAGTATTATTGATTTTATTAATCTTAATCAACACATTCTCATTACCGCTTCAGGCAATGAGCAAACATACTATGCCCGCAAATATCTCTTGTGATATGCAAGCAATGTCTGCAAGCCAAAAGCATATGACAGTTGCAATGACTGAAACTAGCCATTGCCTAGATCCAATCGATTCAATAAACGAAAATAATCATTCTAATTGTTGTAAAACCGATGCCTGTAACGACTGTACTAGCATCAGCGTCGTCTCTTTTATTCATACCCATAAACTGATCATAGACAGCCATAAACAAAGTAACGCCGTCCGTAAAGAATCAAAAAACCTCTTAATAAAATATCCAGATAACCTCTATCGACCTCCTTTAATTAGCTGATTTAAATAACTTTTAAATAACTTTTAAATCAATTAATTAAGGAAATACAATGCCATCCAAAATTTATTTGGGGCTATTAGCATTACTGACCGTAAATGCCAATGCCCAGCAACTAACGCTATCTGTTGCCGAAGATATTGCGCTACAACGCGATCCATCGGCAGGCTTATATCAAGCGCAGCAAGCAAGCTTTCAAGCCCAAGCAATCAGTCAATCACAACTTGCCGACCCAATGATTAAGCTCGGATTAGCCAATGTACCGATTGATAGTCTGTCATTGTCCGATGATCCCATGACCCAATTTAGTCTTGGTCTATCACAACAATTTTCACGCGGTGATACGCTGGCGTTAAATGCCAAAAGTTTTACCTTACAGACTCAACAAAGTCGACAACTAGCAGAAAACCGCCAGTTAGAATTGCAACTTAAAATCCGAGAATTATGGTTTGATATTCGTTTTACCAACATAGCGCAAACCATATTGACTAAAAATAAGCAGTTGTTTAGCCAACATGTGAGTAATCTTTACCGTGAATTTGAATTAGGCTATCGCCAGAATCAAGATTTAATTAAAGCGGAGTTGGAACTGGCTAAATTTGATGACAAAATTGCCGCCTTTGCGCAGCAAGAGCAAGCATTACGTGGACAACTGGTTACTTGGGTTGGTCCACAAGCATTTGATGAGCTTGATCCGCAACAGCCCACTTGGCCACAAAGTGTTGAATACTCGAAGCAAAAAAGTATCTCTCATTATGCCTTACTCGCCAATCACCCACAGGTTTTAGCCGCACAACAAGCCATTGATGTAGCGCAGAACAATATTGCTACCGCCAATGAATCTTATAAACCGGCATTTAAAGTTGACATTGGTTATGGTCACCGCGACGCAATAGACATGAATACTGGTTCGAGTCGCAGTGATTTGCTCAGTGGTTCGGTTACTCTCAACATCCCCTTATTTACCCATAATCGCCAAGACCAAGTCGTCATTGCTGCGACTCAAGGTAAAGGAATGAAACAAGCTGAAAAAGATCTACTACTGATTAAATTCAATGGCATATTAAATGGCGCTATCGCCAACTTCAACAATACCACCGCTAGAATGCAGCGCTACCAAGACACCCTTCTCGTCCAAGCACACTCAAATAGTGAAGCCGCAAGACAAGGTTATCAAGCCAATACCAATGATTTTGAACAAGTCATCAAATCCTTAATGGATGAGCAAGCACTGTCGCTTGAATATCAGCAACTACGCTTTCAAAATTTAAAAACTTTAGCCCGCATTCGTTATTTCCAAGCATTATAGAGGTCGACATGAAAACATTACTTACCAGCTCAATGACATTAGCGCTCGGTATTGCCGCCGGTGCTTGGTTCGTGACACAAACAGCCAGCAATGTAACCAGCGCAGAACCACAAATACTTTATTGGGTAGCACCTATGGATGCCAATTACCGCCGTGATACCCCAGGGAAATCACCAATGGGGATGGATCTTGTCCCTGTTTATGCAGAGCCCACTGCTAGTGCAAAAAATCAAAAACCACTGTATTGGGTTGCGCCTATGGATGCGAACTACCGCCGTGACCAACCCGGGAAGTCACCAATGGGGATGGATTTAGTGGCTGTATATGAAGATGCCTCAACAGAAAGTGATGCTGGCTTAGTGACTATCTCATCACGAGTAGAAAATAATTTAGGGGTACGAACCCAAGCCACCCAACGCCGTCCTTTCGCCAACCAAATAAATACTGTCGGTATGCTGGAGTTTAATCAAGATACACTGTGGCAAATCAACAGCCGAGTCTCTGGTTGGGTAGACAAGCTTTACATCAATAACACTGGCGAGTTCGTCACTAAAGGTCAGCCATTATTAACCTTATATTCACCCGAATTGATTAAAGCCCAGGAAGAGCTACTCAATACTTTACGCATTGGCAATAAAACCTTAATCGCTTCAACAACCCAGCGTTTATCAGCCCTAGGGATTAACCAAGCACAAATTGACCAACTCGTTAGCAATAAAAAAACCATCCAAAATGTCACCATATCGGCACCAGAATCAGGCTATATAACGAAGTTGGCTATCCGTGAAGGTGCCTATATAACCCCGGCGACTCAGATTATCGAAGCGGGACAATTAACCGAGATATGGCTGCAAGCCGAGATTTTTGAATCGCAAGCTAACTTAGTGCAGATTGGCGATAAAGCACAAATACAAATAGACAGCTTTCCCGGCCAAGCTTGGCAAGGTGAAGTTGATTATATTTATCCAGAATTAAATACCGCAACTCGCACCCTAAAAGCCCGAATAAGAATAGTGAATACCGATCAAACATTAAAACCAAACATGTTTGCGACATTAACACTAAGCAGTCAACAACAACAAAATTCACTCCAGATACCACGTGAAGCAGTGATCCGTTCTGGCTCTTTTGATCGGGTAGTACTGGCTAAAGGCAACGGCCAATATCAATCAATTAAGGTAACCATCGGCAGAGAAGCTGCAGGGTATGTAGAGGTATTAGCGGGACTTAATGACGGTGATAACGTGGTAACGAGTGCGCAGTTCCTGCTGGATTCAGAATCAAGTTTAACCGCCGATTTTAGTCGTCTCGGCGCACCAGAAAGCCAGTCAAAAGCAAACATGGCAATGGACCATAGCAATATGAACCACGATGACATGATGCAAATGGAGCATAGTAAGATGGACATGAATACAGATGTGGTGCCGCAATCAAACCAAGCCAATTCAGAAGATGATTTATCTTGGTTAGACTTTGATGATGAGGGGGCGCTGTAATGATCAAAAAAATAATTACATGGTCGATAGACAATAGGATCATGGTCTTACTCGCCACCCTAGTCGTGCTTATTTACGGTAGTGTTGTGCTCAAAAACACCCCCATTGATGCAATCCCCGATCTGTCCGATGTGCAAGTAATCATTAAAACTAGCTACCCAGGCCAAGCGCCACAAGTGGTTGAAGATCAAGTTACCTACCCACTGACTACTGCCATGCTGTCAGTCCCAGGGGCAAAAACAGTACGTGGTTACTCTTTTTTGGTGACTCGTATGTTTACATTATCTTTGCTGATGGTACTGACATGTACTGGGCGCGTTCACGAGTATTAGAATATTTATCACAAGTGACGCCCAATCTACCGAGTACCGCAAAACCAGCATTGGGACCTGATGCCACGGGTGTAGGCTGGGTATATTCATATGCACTAACCGATACCAGCGGTAATCACGATTTAAGCCAACTGCGCAGTATCCAGGATTGGTTTTTAAAATATGAATTGCAAACTGTTGCAGGTGTGTCAGAAGTGGCCACTGTCGGCGGCATGGTCAAGCAATATCAAATCACCGTGAACCCAGATAAATTACGCAGTTACCAAATACCGTTATCATTAATCACTAACGCCATTAAACAAGGTAATCAAGAAGCAGGCGCGAGTGTCATTGAAATGGCCGAAGCCGAATACATGGTACGTGCCAATGGTTATATTAACTCAATTGCTGATTTAAAAAATATTCCCTTAAAGCTAAGTAATACCGGCACGCCGTTATTATTAGGTGATGTCGCGGATATTGTCCTTGGTCCACAAATGCGCCGTGGCGTTTCCGAACTCGACGGTAAAGGTGAAGTGGTGGGTGGCATTATTGTCATGCGCTACAATGAAAATGCCCGAGAAGTCATTAGCGCGGTCAAACAAAAACTGCAAATATTACAAGCCTCACTGCCAGCAGGCGTGGAGATAGTGCCCACTTATGATCGTTCAACATTAATCGATAATGCGGTCGAAAATCTTTACCAGAAATTACTGGAAGAATTTTTGGTGGTGATCGTAGTGTGCGCTTTATTCCTCTTCCACATTCGCAGCTCATTAGTGGTGTTAGTCAGTTTGCCTATTGGTATTTTGGTCGCTTTCATTGTGATGTCGTGGCAAGGTATCAATGCTAATATCATGTCACTCGGTGGTATCGCCATTGCGATTGGTGCCATGGTTGATGGTGCTATTGTGATGGTTGAGAATGTCCATAAACACATAGAGAAAACCCCGTTAACAGATGACAACCGTTGGCAAGTGATCAGTAAAGCGGCAGCAGAAGTTGGACCGGCATTATTCTTTTCGTTACTGATCATTACCTTTAGCTTTGTACCGGTATTCGTACTAGAAGGCCAAGAGGGTAAAATGTTTGCCCCACTGGCGTTTACTAAAACCTATGCGATGGCGGCATCGGCAGGACTAGCGGTGACGTTAGTACCAGTACTAATGGGCTACTTCATTCGCGGTAAAGTATTACCTGAGCAGAAAAATCCCATCAACCGTGGTTTGATCGCCTTATACCGTCCTGTATTAGCACTCAGTCTCAGAGCACCGGTACTGCTACTTTGCATCGTGATAGGCCTAGTCGCGGTCGGTTTTTATCCCGTCAATAAGATCGGCAGTGAATTTATTCCACCGTTGGATGAGGGTGACCTGATGTATATGCCGACCACTTACCCCGGTATTAGCATAGGTAAAGCGCGAGAATTATTACAACAAACCAATAAGTTGATTAAAACTTTACCCGAAGTTGAACGGGTATGGGGTAAAGCTGGTCGCGCCGAAACCGCCACTGATGCAGCGCCATTAACCATGATTGAAACCTTCATCACCTTAAAGCCAAAAGCCCAGTGGCGTGAAGGGATGACTTCTGAGGGTTTACGTCAAGAGTTGGATAAGTTAGTGCAATTCCCCGGACTCACCAATGCTTGGGTGATGCCAATTAAGACCCGTATTGATATGTTAGCGACAGGGATCAAAACCCCCATAGGCATCAAAGTGGCAGGCGAAAAACTGGTTGAGATTGAAAAAATCGGTAAACAAATCGAAACCATATTACAGGATGTTCCCGGCACCGCATCTGCTTATGCAGAGCGGGTAGCTGGCGGACGTTATGTAAAAATTGATATCAAACGTGAAAAAGCGGCTCGCTACGGACTGAATATTGCGGATGTACAAGGCGTGATATCCACCGCAGTCGGTGGTGTTAATGTCACTCAAACCATTGAAGGATTAGAACGTTATCCAGTCAATGTCCGCTACCCACAGTCTTATCGCGACAGTATTGAGCAAATGAAATTATTGCCAATAATCACCCAACAAGGTGCAAGGATCGCCCTAAGTGATGTAGCCAATATCTATGTAGAAGACGGTGCACCGATGATTAAAACCGAAAATGCCCGTCCCAATGGCTGGATTTACGTTGATATCGAAGGCCGCGATCTTGGTTCATACGTGGCAGATGCTCAGCAAGCCGTTGCCGAACAGTTAGTATTACCCGCGGGTTATTCACTGACATGGTCAGGGCAATATGAATATATGCAACGCGCTAAAGAAACCTTATCAGTGGTGATCCCTGCCACACTGGCGATCATCGTATTATTACTTTACCTCGCCTTTAGACGCGTGGGTGAAGTACTCCTGATCTTAGCCACCCTGCCCTTAGCCATGATTGGCGGTATCTGGTTGTTGTATTTACTCAACTACAATTTTTCCATCGCCGTCGGGGTTGGCTTTATTGCCCTTGCCGGGGTCGCGGTCGAAATTGGCGTGATCATGCTGGTATATTTAAACCAATCACTAGCCAGCGTACAAACGGCAGGTAATTTAACCAAAGCCAAGTTACAACAAGCGGTAATGGATGGCGCGGGATTACGCGTGCGCCCCATCATGATGACAGTAGCAACCGTGATCATCGGCTTAATTCCAATTATGTATGGTGATGGTACCGGCTCACAAGTTATGCAACGTATTGCCGCACCTATGATTGGTGGCATGGTATCTGCGGTCATACTGACCTTATTAGTTTTACCGGCAAGCTTCTATCTGTGGAAATCAATCAGCTTAAAATCGGTAATGGTTGCAGATCAAGATGCTAACAACACCAATAAATAAAATAGATTTATCAAAAGGAAACCAACATATGTTTAAACGGATCACATTAGCAATCGCACTTGGCAGCGCACTCAGCTCACCAGTATTTGCCCATGGCGATGGTAATGGACACTGCCAAGATACCCAACTCGGCAATATCATGACCACGATGAGTGATGATTTAAAAACCTACGTTGGTGCATTTAAGCGTAGTGATCAGGCTTTGATGCAAGCGCAAGTGGCCAAATTAATCAGTAATAGCAGCAAAGCTACAGCTGAAATACCATTAAAACTACAACAAAGCATGCCAAGTATGGAAGGTATGGAAGGTATGGATCATAGCAACATGGCTAATATGTCAGACATGAAAAATATGGACCACAGCAATATGGCTAATATGGCAGGCATGGATCATGCGACGCATATGCAACATATGGCTTACCAACAAGGTATAGAAAAACTAACTCAGCTTTTTAAGCAGTTGCAAGACGCAAGCTCGAAAAGCGAAGTTAAAACAGTGCTTGGCAATATCAAACAGCACATTAAAAAGAGTCATAGGAGTTTTCGTCTTAGCTGCGACTAATTACCCCTAGCCCTGTTATGAAGCTACAGTAGTCCTTACTGTAGCTTCATATTCGAATAAACAAGTCATGTTCCATCATCTCCCCATAATATTATCGAACACCCCATATATAGCAGCTTATTTTAAGCATGATTGTTTATGTTACAGCCTAGTTAAATATGGTTGCTTTTTTACAAATAAGCCCATCTTAGATCAACCATTAATCAAGGAAATCTGTTAATATTTAGTCAATCTCGTTAAATTTGGAAATAACATGGCTACTGAAACGCTAAGAATTGCAACCCGTAAAAGTCCACTGGCAATGTGGCAAGCTGAATATGTAAAAGCACGTCTAGAAGCGATCCATCAAAATCTTACCGTTGAACTAATTCCAATGGTAACGAAAGGTGACATTATTTTAGATACGCCTTTAGCAAAAGTGGGTGGTAAAGGTCTTTTTGTAAAAGAGCTTGAAGTTGCAATGCTTGAAGATCGCGCCGATATCGCCGTACATTCAATGAAAGATGTACCTGTTGAATTTCCAGAAGGCTTAGGCTTAGAAGTGATTTGTGAACGTGAAGATCCACGTGATGCATTTGTTTCTAATACCTATCGTCAAATCGAAGAATTACCACCAGGTGCTATCGTTGGTACCTGTAGCTTACGCCGTCAGTGCCAACTAAGTGAAGCGCGTCCAGATTTAAAAATCATGGATTTACGTGGTAATGTAAATACCCGTTTAAACAAGCTTGATAACAAAGTCTACGATGCAATTATTTTAGCTGCTGCAGGTCTAAAACGTCTAGATATGGAATACCGTATTGCTAGCTATATTGAACCAGAGCAAAGTCTTCCAGCAGTTGGCCAAGGCGCCGTTGGCATTGAATGTCGCATTGATGATGAACGTGTAAAAGCAATACTAGCCCCATTAAACCACGCATTAACCAGTGATCGCGTATGGGCAGAACGCGCAATGAACTTAGCGCTTGAAGGTGGTTGTCAGGTGCCAATTGGTAGTTATGCACTGATCGACGGTGATGAACTTTGGTTACGCGGACTGGTTGGTAAACCTGATGGCACGCAAGTAATTCGCGCCGAAATTCGTGGCGATCGTAAAAATGCCCGCCAATTAGGCTTAGCACTTGCAGATACTCTACTTACACAAGGTGCAAAAGAAATTTTAACTGAAGTTTACAATACCGCAGACGCATGAAAATAAGGGCGTTAATCACGCGCCCGCGCGCTAAAGGCGAGCAACTTGCTCGTCAAATTGAGGCTGCCGATGGGGCAGCGTTATGCTGTCCGTTTATCGATATTTCCGCAGGATCAGAATTCAATAAAGTAAGTTCATTACTGGAAAAATTACAGCCCGATGACTATATTATTGCCATAAGCGATAATGCTGTAAATTATGCGAATACCAGTTTAATCAACGAACATAGGACTTGGCCACAGCGAATTAATTATATCGCAGTCGGACCAACCACAGCAAAATGCTGGCGCTTGCACGGTATAAAGAACACCAACGTACCCAATACACATGATAGTGAAGGGGTACTAAAATTACTCCAGAATGCATCAGTAGAACACAAAAATATTGTCATCCTACGGGGTAATGGTGGCAGAGAAACCATGGCAGAAGATCTCATTAAACGTAGCGCTAACGTGACATATTGTGAAGTTTATCAACGCACTGCTCCCACTTATGATCCAGAGCTGTTGATTAATAAGTGGCAACAATTCGCCATTAATAGTGTTATTATCACAAGTGGTGAAATTCTAGGTAACCTAATAAAAACGATACCCTACACAGCGTTACCTTGGATATTAAACTTACATTTTATTGTTCCTAGCCAACGTATAGCAGCACTTGCTCATAAGTTAGGAATAGAACACGTCACCATTGCTAGTGGAGCATCGAATAATTCATTATTTAATGCTGTTAAGCAATTGGATATGCAGATAGGAATAAGCTAAATGACAGACAATAAAAATAGCAGTCAAAGTGCCGATACTAAAACAACAAATAAAGGTACGACTGACACCTCAAATACACTGGTAGCGCAAGATAAATCATCAAATAAAGCAGGGGTTGTTACAGGTGCAATAGCGATATTATTAACGCTAGGCCTTGGCGCTGGTCTTTATTATCATAGCCATCAACAAAACCAGCTACAGCAGCAAGTATTGTCGAAACTACAAGCGCAACTTCAAGAGCAAAAAGATAGTCAGCAATCATTGCGTCTGCAGTTAAGCGAAGACAAGCAAACCGTTGCCAGCCAATTAACACAAACCACACAACAACTGGCTAAGATCCAAGACAGCGAAAAATTAAATGCGGCACAATTAGAAACGGTACAATTGGCAATCGCGATTCTTATAATGCGAAATCCCAATGAATGGATGCTGGCTGAAGCTGAATACTTAATTCGTATCGCGGGTCGTAAAATTGCATTAGAGCAAGATATTGATACCAGCTTAGCATTACTATCTTCAGCCAGTCGCCGTTTAACGCAATTAAATGATCCAAGCTTATTACCACTGCGAAAAGTGATTGAACAAGACATCACCACCTTAACTAAGTTACCACGTATTGATCATGACGGTTTAGCACTAAAACTGGCAATTCAAGCACAAGAAGTTGATAACTTAGTTTTAGCCGGCTTTACCCGCCCAGAGGTCATTAAAGCAGACACCGCATTATCAAGTGATAGCGCAGACTGGCAAGCAAACCTCACCAAGTCATGGCAATCATTCAGTGCTAACTTTATCACGATTCGTCGCCAAGACAATTCCGTTGATGCCCTGCTATCCCCACAAACGGCCTGGTATTTAACTGAAAATCTTAAAACACAGTTATTACAAGCCGAGCTAGCAGTATACCGTCAAGACCAAGCTAAATTTATACTCTCGCTGCAAACAGCTAAAAGCTGGATTGAGCGCTATTACGATGTAAACCAACCTGCAACAAAAGGAATGCTAGCGAGTTTGGAAACATTAAGTAAAGCGACGATCACCACAGCATATCCCGCAAAACTAAACAGTGCAGCACTGATTCAAACCACAATCAGAGATCGCAAAATCAAAGCATTAGCTAATAACACTGGCGCAGAATAAACGGAGGCGGTAACAATGGTTAGATTTATAGTATTACTCGCGCTGCTTCTTGCAGGCGCAATTGGCGCCCCTTATTTAATGGGCAATAAAGGTTATGTGATGATTTCGGCCGGAGACTATGTCATCGATGCCACGGTGAGTAGTGCCGTGATCATGGTGGTGGGTTTCTACTTTGCGTTATTAGCAGTCGAAGCATTAATCAATAAACTGACTCACAGCTTAGGCTGGTTTAATCGCTATCACCAAGCTCGCGCTAAAATACAAACCGAGAAAGGTATCTTAGCACTAGCCAGTGGCGACTTTAAAAAAGCTGAAACTTTGACCTTAAAAGCGGCGAAAAAAGCACAAGTACCAGTATTAAACTATCTTGCTGCCGCACAGTCTGCACAAGGTCTTGGTAACGAAGTAAAGCGTGATGAGTATCTATTATTAGCACACAAAAATGCCCATAAAGACACTTTTGCCGTCGAATTGACACAGGCTAAATTACAAGTCGAACAACAACAATTTGAACAAGCATTTGCCTCGTTATCGGTATTACACGATAAAAACCCAAAAAATAAAGTCGTATTAGCCTTATTTAAAGACGTGTGTACTGAAAGAAAAGAATGGGGTCAATTACTCAGTCTTATTCCATCACTACAAAAACAAAAATTGTTGACCTCAAGTGAAGCTGATGAACTACGTAAAAACAGTCATTTCCACCATTTAGGTGAAGTAGCAAAACAACAAGGCAGTACGGGCTTGCTTGATACTTGGAGCAACCTACCTAAAACACTGAAGCATGACGGTCGCTACTTAGCCGAAACCGCAAACTTATTGATGGCTCGTAACGATGACCAATCCGCATATCTGCTGATAATGGACGCGTTAAGTAACGAGTTCTATCCAGAATTAATCAGTCTAACGCCCAAATTAAACCTGACTGATTACCATGCATTAATCGAGCGCCTTAAACGTCTGCAGCAAAGCCGTGAAGGTTCAGGCTTACTGGCAGTCAGTATTGGTCAGTTAATGGTAAAAGAAGGACGATGGGGAGAAGCGGTAGAAGAATTAAGCCAAGGTATGAGTCAATCACCATCGACATCTGCCTATGCTGCTCTTGCTCAATCTTACGAAAAATTAGGCCGAGTTAACGAAGCCAACACAACCTATAAGCAAAGTTTAAGCTATCACCAACAAGCTTAGTTAGCCGTTGTTGAATCGAAGATAATAAAAAAGCCGCAACAGATGTTACGGCTTTTTTATTACGTATACATTCATCATCACTTAAATGAATTCAAATGCATCGCCATATAAATGTTCTTTTACGCCAAGTGGTGCAAAATCAGCACGTGCTGCACCCGCCATTTCAAAACGACCTGCGATATAAATATCACATGCAGCTAAGTCAGCAACATCATCCATCACCACTTTATGAACCTGACCAACTTTACCTGACCACTGCTCAGGAGCAACTTCCACAACAGGGATGAACGTCACCTGTGGGTGTTTATCCGCTAAGTCTTGTGCTAATGAAAATGCATATAAATGCGATGCTTCACGTGCACCCCAATATAATGAAATTGGGCGCTGGCTAACTTCGATAGCGCGCTCTAGAATAGATTTTGTATAAGAGAAACCAGTACCGCCAGCAATCAATACCAAAGGACGTTCAGACTCTTCTATTAAACCCGCATTACCACCCGGCAATTCAATTTCAACAGAACCTGTTTTTAGTCTTTCAACGACTTGCATTGCATACGAATTTTGTTCCGATGCACCAATGTGTAGCTCTAAAACATCATCATTACTTGGATTTGAAGCTATCGAAAATGGGCGCTTGTCGTCTTCAGCCATGACCACCATTAGATATTGCCCAGCCTGGAACTCAACTTTTTGTTCTGGCTTTAACTTCACGTTAAATACTGTTTCTGTATACGACTCTAATAATGTCACTTCACACTTAATTCTTAACATACATTCCCTTTCAATCTCAATCTCTGACAAGCTCGAATTTTTATGATCTAGGTCATTTATATCACAAAATCGCTAATTCGTCCCATAAATCATCGACGCGCTGCTTAACCTTCTCATCCATCACAATCGGTTCACCCCATTCGCGATCTGTCTCACCAGGCCACTTATTGGTTGCATCCATGCCCATTTTTGAACCTAAACCCGATACCGGAGATGCAAAATCAAGGTAATCAATCGGCGTATGTTCGATCATGGTAGTATCACGTGCTGGGTCCATGCGTGTGGTAATAGCCCAGATCACATCGTTCCAATCACGCGCATTGATATCGTCATCGCACACGATCACAAACTTGGTATACATGAACTGACGCAAGAACGACCACACCCCCAGCATCACCCGTTTTGCATGTCCCGGATATTGCTTCTTAATGGTGACAACAGCCATACGGTAAGAACAGCCCTCAGGTGGTAAATAGAAGTCCACAATCTCAGGATACTGTTTCTGTAAAATAGGTACGAACACTTCATTTAATGCCACGCCCAATACTGCGGGTTCATCGGCTGGACGGCCAGTGTAAGTAGAATGATAGATAGCATCTTTACGCATGGTTATGTGCGTTATAGTAAATACAGGGAATGAATCTGTTTCATTATAATAACCAGTATGATCACCATATGGTCCCTCTTCAGCCATTTCACCCGGCGCAATATAACCTTCTAAAATAATTTCCGCGCCCGCAGGCACTTCTAAGTCATTTGAGATAGATTTAACCACTTCAGTACGACTACCACGTAATAACCCAGCAAACGCATACTCAGATAAAGAATCTGGCACTGGCGTTACAGCGCCTAAAATCGTAGCGGGATCTGCACCAAGCGCAACAGATACTGGGTAGTTTTCACCTGGATTTAGTTCTTGGAATTCTTTAAAATCCAGCGCACCACCACGATGCGATAACCAACGCATAATTATTTTGTTTTTACTCAGCACTTGCTGACGGTAAATACCTAAATTCTGACGTTTCTTGTAAGGACCTTGAGTGATTGTTAAACCCCAAGTAATCAAAGGGGCTACATCACCCGGCCAGCAATGCTGAACAGGGATTTTTGTTAGATCAACATCATCACCCGTTAATATAATTTCTTGGCATGGCGCTTTGCGTAATCGCTTGGTTGGCATATTCAGTACTTGTTTAAATACTGGCACCTTTTCCATTAATTCTTTAAAACCTTTTGGCGGCTCAGGTTCTTTTAAATAAGCTAACCATTCACCAACTTCACGTAACTCGCTGACGCTTTCACGGCCCATGCCCATCGCAACGCGATCGGGTGTACCAAACAGGTTGCCCAATACAGGCATAGTATGGCCTTTGGGATTTTCAAATAATAATGCCGGGCCGCCAGCTTTTAATGTGCGATCGCAAATTTCCGTCATTTCTAAATACGGATCAATTTCTTGATGGATACGTTTTAGTTGGCCTTTACTCTCCACCAAAGCAATAACGTCTCTTATATCTTTATATTTCATGAACAAGTCCACGCTATTTTTTGAAAAAAAAACGCCACACTCTTGTTATAAAAACAAGATGTATGGCGTTTATTTTAAATATTAATCATAGACAGTTAGCTTAAACGATTATGATTTTTGCTTCTTCATTGCGTTGAAGAATTCATCATTCGTTTTAGTCATCGCCAGCTTATCAATGAGGAATTCCATCGCATCAATCTCACCCATTGGGTTCAATATTTTGCGTAGGATCCACATTTTCTGTAGCTCCGCTTTATCTGCTAATAGTTCTTCACGACGCGTACCTGAACGATTGAAATCAATCGCAGGATAAACACGACGTTCTGCAATTTTACGATTAAGGTGTAACTCTTGGTTACCAGTACCTTTAAACTCTTCGTAAATTACTTCGTCCATTTTCGAACCAGTATCAATCAATGCTGTTGCGATAATAGTTAAAGAACCACCTTCTTCAACATTACGTGCAGCACCGAAGAAACGTTTCGGACGGTGCAGTGCATTTGCATCAACACCACCAGATAAAATCTTACCTGATGATGGTGTTACCGTATTGTAAGCACGAGCTAGACGCGTTACAGAATCAAGTAAGATGATCACATCTTTCTTGTGTTCTACAAGACGTTTGGCTTTTTCAATCATCATTTCCGCTACTTGTACGTGGCGGTTAGCAGGCTCATCAAATGTTGAAGCAATTACTTCACCACGAACCAAGCGCTGCATTTCTGTTACTTCTTCCGGACGTTCATCGATAAGTAGCACCATCAATGTTGCGTCAGGATGATTTAATGCAATTGAAGAAGCAATGTTTTGTAATAACATTGTTTTACCGGCTTTCGGCGGTGCCACAATTAAACCACGTTGACCTTTACCTATCGGTGCACTTAAATCAAGAATACGTGCGGTGATATCTTCGGTACTGCCATTACCACGTTCTAAACGAAGACGTTCATTCGGATGGATTGGAGTAAGGTTTTCAAAGAGGATTTTATTGCGAGAGTTTTCTGGGCGGTCAAAGTTAACTTGGTCAATCTTCAACAGGGCAAAATAACGTTCGCCATCTTTAGGCGGTCGAATCTTACCACCAACGGTATCACCCGTTCGCAAGTTAAAGCGACGGATCTGACTTGGCGATACATATATATCATCAGGTCCGGCGAGATAAGAGCAATCTGCTGAACGCAAGAAACCAAAGCCATCCTGCAAAATCTCTAAAACACCATTACCAAAAATGTCTTCGCCACTTTTAGCATGCGCTTTTAGGATAGAGAAGATGATGTCTTGTTTTCTTAAGCGAGCCAAATTTTCTAGACCCATAGATTCGCCCAGTTTTACAAGTTCAGAAACTGGTGTGTTTTTTAATTCGGTTAAATTCATAATGATGAGTTCGAGCTTATGCGACCTTTGCGTAACAGGATGTCAACCAAGGATAAAAGATTTGAATCGATGATCGAGTGTGTGAGTCATTCACTAAGTAATGAATCGATAATTTGAATAATCGAATCAATGATTGGATCATTGATTATGATGCCAGACTCGGCATGTAGAGCAACAAACGAACAATGAAATTAGCATTTATAATTTTATTCGTCCACTGAATAATAGCATACTGACGAGATTAAAAAACAAAATCTCGTCAGTATTTTCAACTTACAGGTTTTCGTCTAGAAAACTTTGTAATTGCGCTTTTGATAATGCGCCAACTTTAGTTGCTGCTACAGCACCGTTTTTAAATAACAATAACGTCGGGATACCGCGGATACCAAATTTAGGTGGCGTACCTGAGTTTTGATCGATATTTAATTTACCGATAGTTACTTTTCCTGCGTACTCTTCAGCAACTTCGCTTAAAATTGGTGCGATCATTTTGCAAGGTCCACACCACTCAGCCCAGAAATCAACTAGTACAGGTAATTCTGAATGTAAAACATCCGTATCAAAAGCAGCATCAGTTAGCTGAATAATTTTGTCACTCATTTATTACTCCAATAAAAAATAATTTTGTTACTACATATATGTGGCACTCATTGCCCTATTTCAATAGATTTAAGTTCTTAATGCAAGCTTAACCTGATATGCTAATTAAATGAGCAAAAAACATCTTACAGAACATAAGTTCTCCCAGTTTGGCCTTAATGCCAATGTACTTGCTGGGTTAGAAGCCTCAGGCTTCGAATATTGTACACCAATTCAAGCGCTTAGTTTGCCATTTGCCATTCAAGGTAAAGATGTAGCTGGTCAAGCCCAGACGGGCACAGGCAAAACTATCGCATTTCTGGCCGCTGTTTTTCATCATATATTGAAAAAAACACCTGCAGAAGATCGTCCAAAAAATAAGCCTCGCGCTATTATCTTAGCGCCAACACGCGAACTTGCAATTCAAATTCATAAAGATGCACTACCGATTGCCAAACAAACAGGTCTAAAAATGGGACTTGTTTATGGTGGTGAAAGCTACGATGTTCAACGCGAAAACCTTGCCAATGGCGTCGATATCGTGATTGGTACCGTTGGCCGTATCATTGATTTTGAAAAACAAAAAGCAATGGACTTATCGGAAGTTGAAGCTTTAGTTCTTGATGAAGCAGATCGCATGTTAGATCAAGGTTTCATTAAAGATATTCGTTATCTAATGCGTAAAATGCCAGAGCCAAAGCAACGCCTAAACTTACTATTCTCAGCAACCTTTACTTGGGATATTCGTGAACTAGCTTATCAGCACATGAATGAACCAGAAGAAGTCACTGTGGAAGCAGAGAAAGTAACAGGCAGCAGCATTACTCAAGAGCTATTTCACCCGTCAAATGATGACAAAATGGCTTTATTACAAACGTTAATCGAAGAAGAATGGCCAGATCGCGCCATTGTATTCGCCAATACTAAACACAAATGCGAAGAGATCTGGGGCCATCTTGCTGCGGATAAACATCGCGTGGGTTTATTAACCGGTGATATTCCACAGAAGAAACGTAACAGTATTCTCGAGCAGTTTACCCAAGGTAAATTAGACATTCTAGTGGCAACAGATGTGGCAGCACGTGGTCTACATATCCCATTAGTCAGTCATGTGTTTAACTACGATTTACCTGATAATTGTGGTGATTACGTACACCGAATTGGTCGTACTGGCCGTGCTGGTGAAAAAGGGCATTCAATTAGCTTCGCTTGTGAAAAATACATTTATAATTTACCCGCGATTGAAGAATATATTGAGAATGCGATCCCCGTTTGCCATTATGATAAATCAGCATTGTTAACGGACTTACCACGACCAATCCACACCAAACGTGCACGTCCAGGTAATTCAAGAACAATGAATGATCGCAGCAAAATGCGTCGCACTGGCCAACGTCAGCATAATACGCATAACAAAACCCATTAATTAAATCGTTTGTTTATAGATAAAGTGATTAGTGTGAGTATAAAAAGTTCGTCAAATTTATATGCCGTCATTGACCTTGGTTCAAATAGCTTTCATATGCTAGTTGTTCGCGAGGTTAATAATAGTCTACAAACCGTTGCGAAAGTTAAACGTAAAGTAAGACTAGCAGCAGGTCTTGATGCAAAAAATAATCTTGATCAAGCTGCGCTGCAACGTGGCTGGGAATGCTTAAGTCTATTCGCAGAACAATTACAGGATATTCCGACTAAGAATATTCGCATTGTAGGCACTGCTACGCTACGTTTAGCCACCAATGTAGCAGTGTTTCTAGCCACAGCAGAAAAAATATTGGCTCATCCGGTAAACATTATTTCCGGCGAACAAGAAGCTGCCCTTATCTATAAAGGTGTTGCCTATACCAGCAGTGGTCAAGGTAATCGCTTAGTTGTAGATATTGGCGGTGCAAGCACTGAGCTTATTATTGGTGAACAAGCGCAGGCAAAGTTACTTTATAGCTTTAAAATGGGCTGCGTTACTTGGTTAAATAACTATTTTTCCGACGGTAAGCTTAATCAATACAACTTTACGCAGGCAATTAATGCGGCAAAAGCAGTCTTGAAGCCCCTGCAAGATAAATACTTAACAATAGGCTGGGAAAGCTGTATTGGCGCTTCCGGTACAATCCAAGCACTACAAGAAATCATGGTGGTGCAGGGTGAAAATGAGCAAATTACACTCGCAAAGTTACACCGTATTCAACAGCAAGCGATTGCCTGTGGGGATATTGAAAATCTCAACATTAAAGGTTTAGCGAGTGATAGAAAGCCTGTTTTCGCCAGTGGTTTAGCGATCCTTACTGCGCTATTTGAAAGTCTAGCTATTAACAATATGTTTTTAGCTGGCGGCG
The DNA here is from genome assembly GCF_033791185.1 of Moritella sp. GTDB lineage: Bacteria > Pseudomonadota > Gammaproteobacteria > Enterobacterales > Moritellaceae > Moritella. Next base: position 38,843 of record NZ_JASJHF010000147.1, read on the forward strand.
CGTTAAGAGAAGGCGTTATTTACGAAATGACGGGGTTGCGAGCGAGTCACAATGTACGTCAACAAACGGTAACGAGCTTGATGGTAAAACATCAGCTAGATCTAGAACAAGCTCAGCGCGTTAAAAGCACAGCATTAAAAGCCTTCGATCAAAGCAAAATGCTTATTTCTGCAGATGATGCACAAGCAGGGCCTTTACTTGCTTATGTCAGTTGCTTACATGAAATAGGTCTTTCCATTGATTATAAAAAAGCACCACAACACGCTGCTTATATTATTGATAATACTGACATGCTGGGTTTCACCAAAGCGCAAAAACAGTTACTTTCGGCTTTACTCATAAATCAACGCGATGAACTTAACTTAGCCTTGCTAGAACAACAGTCGGCATTAAGCTACTCTGTTGCCCTACTTCTGTGTCGTATTTTAAGAGTCTCTTACTCATTAGCATTGCGCCGTACCGATGGTACGATTCCAGAGTTTTCAGTTGTATTAGCTGACGATAACAGTCTGCAAATAACACTGCCTAAACACTGGCTGTCACAGCACCCTCTGCGCGCAGCAGCATTAGACATTGAGCAAAAGCTACAAGCTAAGCACCATTTAGTTTTACAAATTCAAGAGCAAGAGCAATAGCAGCGAACTCAAAAAGAAAAACCGAGCATGAAGGCTCGGTTTTTTTATAGCTACAGATCAAATTTCAAATAATTAAGCTTTATTTTCTTTAAGCCATATCGCCACGCGTTTTGCAAAATACGTCAAAATACCATCTGCACCAGCGCGTTTAAAGCATAGTAATGACTCAAGAACACATTCTTGTTCTTTCAGCCAGCCATTTTGGATTGCGGCCATATGCATAGCGTATTCACCACTCACTTGATAAGCAAACGTCGGTACACCAAATTCATCTTTAACACGGCGGACAATATCAAGGTAAGGCATACCAGGTTTCACCATCACCATATCAGCCCCCTCTTCGATATCCATCGCCACTTCATGTAGCGCTTCATCTGAGTTTGCCGGGTCCATTTGGTAAGTAACCTTGCTACCACCTTTCAAATTACTTGCAGAGCCAACCGCATCACGGAAAGGTCCATAGTAGTTTGAGGCATATTTAGCAGAGTAAGCCATAATTTGCGTATTCACATGACCAGCGTCTTCTAACGCTATGCGGATAGCGCCAATACGGCCATCCATCATGTCTGATGGTGCAATGATATCAGCACCTGCGTCTGCATGAGAAAGCGCCTGCTTCACCAAAATATCAGTGGTAATATCATTAAGAATATAGCCACTATCATCAATAATGCCGTCTTGGCCATGTGTCGTGAACGGGTCTAGCGCCACATCCGTCATCACACCCAGTTCAGGAAATGATGCTTTTAAAGCGCGAACTGCTTTTTGTGCTAAACCATTAGCGTTATATGCTTCTTCAGCTAATAAACTTTTTTGTTCTAGTGGCGTCACAGGGAAGATAGCAATCATCGGAATGCCTAAGGCAACTAACTCAGCCGCTTCTTTCAGTAACAAATCAATCGATAAACGCTCTACACCCGGCATTGATGCAATTGCTTCTCGGCGATCAGTACCTTCAAGTACAAACATAGGGTAGATAAGATCATTAACGGTTAGTTGATGCTCTGCGACTAAACGACGAGAAAAATCATTTTTACGATTACGACGAGGGCGGCGATTTGGGAAGCCACCTAGAATAGTTTTACTCACGATATCTCCTTGCGAGGTAGGAATGCGCATTAGGCAACCAAGTACGGATTATACTTGGTTAGGAGCTTATCTTACCGCGTGAGTCAGTGAATATCAGCTCTTTGTACTGAAATAGCATCAACAATTACATTAATTGACGAATTAATCGCAGCCTTTTGCTCTGCAGCAGGTAATGCATGCACATAACTCGCCGTTGATAATAAGATACTTTCACATGTGCTAAGTAGGTACGGAATAGGTAAATCCTTAATCGTCCCCTCTTTAATTCCGGCATTTAGTAACTCAGTGAAAAAACCTAAGACCTCTTGCCATACCGCCAGCTGAATTTTTTTATCAAAATACAGCGAATGACTGCACAATAAAATAAACGCCCTTTTTTGTGGGTGACTTACTAACCAATTAACCCCGTTAACCCAGATATCAGCTAATAAGGGGACCTTGTTTTGTTCATACTGCTGTATCAATCCCTGCGAAAATTCTTTTTTCACCTCAAAATACAAAGCCTCTATTAAAGCTTCTTTAGTCGCAAAGTGATGAAACAAGGTACCCGTAGCGACTTTTGCTTCACGGGCAATAGCTGCTGTCGTCGTACCATGAAAACCATTGACCGTGAATAACGCTAATGCGCTATCCAAGATCAGCGTTCTTTTTGATTTAGTCATATTATCTCAAGAAAAATTTCAAAATTATCTTTTGTATCAAATTACCATAAGGTGCATGAACGAAGCGCGTTGAATGGAACTTACCTTGTTTCAATACCGTTTTTGATTTTGAAAAAGTACGGAAACCTTCGATACCATGGTAATGACCCATACCAGCTGACCCGACACCCCCAAACGGCGCATCTTCAGCTGCAACCTGCATAATTGTATCATTGATTGAGACACCACCAGAAATAGTCTCGCGTTGAATTTTTTGTTGTGTCGCATTATCAAAGCTCATGATATATAACGCTAAAGGGTGTGGGCGCGCTTTAATATAGCGGATCGTATCATCAATCGAATCATAAGGTAATATTGGCAATAATGGTCCAAATATTTCATCCTGCATCAATTGCATATCTTCATTTGTATCTAACAATAAATGTGGCAGCATTCGGTGTTTTTGATCATCACAACTGCTGCCATCTTGCATAGTTTCAACTTTAGCACCCTTTTGCTTCGCATCTTCTAACCAGGATTTAAGGCGCGCATATTGGCGATCATCGACAATGTTAGTGTAATCATCATTATCCATTGCAGCTGGATAGCGACGATTAAATTCATTACGATATTCGCTAACAAACTCATCGACTTTCGCTCGGGGGCAGAGAATATAATCAGGTGCAACACAGATTTGACCGGCATTTAAACTTTTACCCAGCATGATACGATTAACCGCAGTCTTTATATCAATATCAGGCGCCACAATAACAGGTGACTTACCACCTAACTCAAGCGTCACAGGCGTTAAGTTATCCGCAGCCGCACGCATAACGTGTTTACCTACAACTGTCGACCCAGTAAACAATAAATGATCAAAAGGCAGTTTAGTAAAAGCAGCAGACAAAGCCATTTCGCCTTCGACAATCGCCACATCTTTACTATCAAAAACAGATTCAATAATTTTCTTTAACACTTGATTCGTTTTCGGAGTGAATTCCGACATTTTTAGCATCGCACGATTACCGGCTGCAATACTGGTGATCAGTGGTACGATGGCCAAATTAATCGGGAAATTCCAAGGTACAACGATACCAACAACACCTACAGGCTGATAATGGATCGTGACACTGGCTGGCGCTAATAATAATCCAGGGCTACGTCGCGTCGGCTTCATCCATTTGGCTAAGCGCGATAGGGTGTAATTAAATTGCGCAACTGTCGGTAATATATCTGCGATTAACGTATCGTAACGAGATCGATGACCATAATCTTCAGAAACCGCGGTAACAAGAGCATCTTTATTCGCAAGAAAAGCGGCTTTAAATTGGCTTAAACGCTTTTTACGTTCACTAAGATCCCATTCAGCCTGAGTTACATAGGCATCTTTTTGAGAACTAAAGATATGTTCCATCGCTGTGATTTCAGCAATACTATCGCTATCATTCATTTTAATTTCCGCTACGCTCATAAGATTCATGCCTCAATATAAAAACCGACTAGTTAGTCAATTAAAATAGACTGAATAGTCGGTTTTGTCTACATAAGCCCAAAAATAAAATGAATAGCAGTGATAATCATCACACCTTCGGTAGTTGGAAGAACTGTTCCGTCACGTGTAAGCTGCGACTCAGTAAAGTATCAATATCCTCTCCTCGCGCTCTGGCGATGGTCTCTGCGATATGCGGTAAGTGGCAAGGTTCGTTACGACGGGACTTCGGTTTAGGCTGCAAATCTCGAGGTAACAAATAAGGTGCATCAGTCTCCAACATTAACCGATCGGCAGGAATATCTCGTACCAACGAGTATAACTCAGCGCCGCGGCGTTCATCACAGATCCAACCGGTAATACCAATATGTAAATCTAACTCTAGACAGGCGGCAAGATCACTTGCTGAGCCAGTGAAACAATGCAGTACAGCAGCTGGTAACGCAGAGCGATACTCTTTAAGGATGGCAATAAAACGTTCATTAGCATCGCGTTCATGCATGAATACTGGCATGTTTAATTCAGCGGCCAGTTCGAGCTGTTTTGCAAAAGCAATTTCTTGCATTGGACGCGGCGAAAAGTCACGATTAAAATCAAGTCCACATTCACCGATAGCAACAACACTGTCATGCTGCGCTAATGTTTTAATTTGCAGCCAACTTTCATCCGTCACATGGCGTGCATCGTGTGGATGAATACCAGCAGTAGCATAGAGTTGTAGGGGATAATCTTGAGTAAGCTGATAGGCAAGCTGGCTTTCGGCGATATCCGTGCCAGTAACAATTAAACGGCGCACCCCTTGGGCAGAGGCACGCGCTATAACATCAGGTAAATCTTTGTGAAAAGCAGCGTTTGTTAAATTAACGCCAATATCAATCAGTTCCTGCTTCTTCATCTTTTATCTCGTCCTGTTTAACGTAAAAACGAGAAAATAATAAACCTAACTCAAACAATAGCAACATTGGGATCGCTAATAATGTTTGTGAAATAATATCTGGCGGTGTTAACAACATGCCCATAATGAAAGCTGCAACCACAATATAAGGGCGTTTTTTGCGTAAGCTTTCAGGCGTTGTCGCACCAGTCCAACATAATACTAATGTCGCAATTGGAATTTCAAATGCCAAACCAAATGCAAAAAATATCTTTAATACAAAATCAAGGTAACTGCTAATATCAGGCGCAAATGTGACTCCTTCTGGTGCAACACCAGCAAAAAACTCAAATGCTAACGGGAACACAATAAAATAAGAAAAAGCCACACCCAGATAAAACAGTAACGCACTACTAATCACTAGCGGCGCAATTAATTTCTTCTCGTGTTTATACAAACCCGGCGCGATAAAAGCCCATACTTGGTATAACACCCAAGGAATTGCAATAAACGAAGAAGCAACCAAGGTTAACTTTATCGGCGTAAAAAATGGCGTCGCGACATCTGTTGCAATCATACTTGTGCCAGCCGGTAATTGCGCAATCAAAGGCGCCGAAACCAACTGATAAATATCATTAGCAAAATAAACCAAAGAAATAAAAACTACGATAATTGCGGCACTCGCACGCAATAACCGATCCCTCAGCTCGATTAAATGAGTAATCAAAGGCTGAGTATTTGGATCTGCTGCCATTTATTTTTTATCCTGTTCGATAGCCTGTTCAGCTATTTTAGGCGCTTGCTCAACCGACGGTGTTGAGGTTGCAGTCGATGTATCAGCATCCGCATAGGGACGCGTCACCGAGGCAGCTGCATCACGTAAAGAGTCAATAGAGTCTTGCAGTTCAGGGCTAATATTATTCATGCCTTGCTGCTCAGCTTTTTTCAAATTGTCATGCATTTCTTGAATTTTCAATTCATGTGACAATTCATCTTTTACTGAGTTAGCTGCACCCTTAATGGTTTTCACCCAAGCACTGACCGTTTTTATAGCCACAGGTAACCGCTCTGGTCCTAATACTAATAGGCCCAGAACTGAGATAACCACAATCTCCCAAAATCCGATATCAAACATAAATTACGCCTGTTCTTTATCTTTTTTTGTTTCTGTTGTTTCTTTAGTTACATCTGTTTTTGCTGCGCTAGTCTCTTCTAATACTTTACTTTCTGCTTTGGTATCTTTAGCGTCGTCACTCATAGCTTTTTTGAAGCCTTTAACTGCCGCACCTAAATCACCACCAACATTACGTAACTTCTTCGTTCCAAATAACAAAAGAATAATTACAGCAATGATAATTAACTGAGTAACACTGATTCCGCCCATGATAAAACCTTATTTTAAGTAATTGAATACGTCATTATTAATATTGATCAGTATACAGTATATAGACTACATATTTACTACACTCTGATCTACGATAAATTTAACCGACCTTTTAGAGCCGACTATTTAAGCTTGAACCAACCAAATACAGTGATTCCAGAGCCAATACTCGCTAGCGTCAATGCTAATGATGTCGAATCCGAATTGTACACGATTGCGGCGCAAAGCATAATAACACCACCCACACTCAGTAAATAACGACCTTTACCTGACTGCGCTTGGTTTTGGGTAAATTGTTCCGCTTGAGTGAACAGTTTATCTAACTTAGCTTGTTGTTTAGTTGCCTTAGTTAATGTATCAAACACTAACTCTGGTAATTCTGGTAACTTTTCAGCCCAAAATGGCGCGCGTTGTTTTACTGCTGAAAACACCGCTTGAGGACCCATTTGCTCTTTCACCCAACGCTCAAGAAATGGCTTTGCCGTATCCCATAAGTCTAGCTGAGGATAGAGCTGACGACCTAATCCTTCAATGTATAACAGCGTCTTTTGCAATAGCACTAATTGTGGTTGCACTGTCATATCAAACTTACGCGCAGTAGCAAATAAGTTCACCAGCACATGACCAAATGAAATATCTGCTAATGGCTTTTCAAAAATAGGATCGCAAACTGTACGGATCGCAAATTCAAAATCATTTACATCCACGTGCGATGGCACCCAGCCAGAATCCACATGTAACTCCGCAACTTTACGATAATCACGATGGAAAAAGGCTAATAAGTTCTCCGCTAAGTAACGTTTATCTTCACGATTTAAAGTACCAACGATGCCACAATCAATACCAATCCAACGCGGATCTTCAGGTGTCTTATAATCAACAAACACATTACCAGGATGCATGTCTGCATGGAAAAAACTATCACGGAAAACCTGGGTGAAGAATGTTTCAACACCTCGTTCCGCGAGTAATTTCATATTCGTACCCTGCGCTTCTAATGCCGCAATATCAGATACCGGTATACCGTATATACGTTCCATCACAATCATATTTTTATGACTATAATCAGCATAAATTTCGGGTACGTATAATTCTTTAGAATCAAGAAAGTTACGACGTAATTGCGTAGCATTAGCCGCTTCACGCTCGAGATTTAATTCATCAAGGATCGTTTTCTCATAATCGAGAACCACTTCCAACGGTCTCAACCGCGTTGCTTCAGGAACTAATTTCAGTAATACTTTTGACAATCGTTTCATCAGCTGAGTATCGGCGCGAATTATCGGTTCGATATCAGGTCGAATAATTTTAATCACGACGTCTGCATGATTAGGTTTTAGTTTCGCAGTATGCACCTGGGCAATGGAGGCCGATGCTAACGGTACTGGATCAAAATCATCAAACACATCATCAATTGGTTGGCCCAATGCTAACTCAATTTGCTGCATCGCTAATTGACTGTCAAACGGCGGTACTTGATCTTGCAGCATAGCGAGCTGTTCAGCAAATGCTTGTGGTAACAGGTCTCGTCGCGTTGATAACATCTGTCCAAACTTAATGAACACTGGACCGAGTTGCTGTAATGCTAACTTGATACGTTCCGCAGGTGATTTGTCGACATGTTGATTTTTGATCCAAAAAATAGATTTTCGCAATAATCGTGCAGACAGTGGTTGCAATTGTGTAGGCAACAACTCATCAATACCGTATTCCAAAACAATTTTTTGGATATGATAAAAACGTTTTAGCTCAACCACGGTCATTTACGCATCTTCCTTACGTGACAATAAGGCCAAACGCATTTCGAATTGCTTGCATTGCTGTTCTAGCTCGCCCACCTCATCACAGAAATTAGCGATTTCTAACGCTCCTGGCGCCAAGCGTATCTCTTCGATTAAATACTCAGTAATATTATGACGCGCGATCAGCATATTATTTTGCAACCACGTTTGGCTTGATTTAGCACCTTGCAATAATTTATGTGCAGCAATATCACCTGTATAACGAGATAAGTGCTCTTCCCAATCAATATCTAGCTCTTTTAAAATAATGCTAAATTTGCTTGCAACCATAGGATCGCCGCTCATATCCAATTGACCTTCTTTAATCAACGCGGTGAATTGTGAGCTATCCTGTAAGCGAGAAAGGCTCGACAACTTCATATCCATACAACAATCAGCATCACCATCATACTTGGCTAATACATCAATCTGAGATGAAAAAATAAAATACAACGGCTTAGGGCACTCGGCTATATTTACCTTTAGCACCTTACCTTTTAATGACGCGATCTTGTCTACGGCATTGGTATCTGCTTTTAACAATTGATTCAATAACGTTTCAATTCCAGCAGTAACAAGCATTTCGATTGGCATGAGCATTCCTTAGAATTTATAACCGCGATGCAGAGCAACAATACCGCCTGTTAAATTATGGTATTCAACACTTTCAAACCCAACGGTTTCCATCATGCCTTTTAATGTTTCTTGATTTGGGTGCATGCGGATTGATTCAGCTAGGTATTGGTAACTATCGCTATCATCAGCAATTAATTCACCCATTTTAGGCAAAATATTGAATGAATAGAAATCATAAACTTTATTCAACGCTTCAGAATCTGGTTTTGAGAATTCCAGCACTAATAAACGTCCACCCGGCTTTAATACACGGAACATCGACGCTAACGCTTTATCTTTATCTGTTACGTTACGTAAACCAAATGCAATAGTAATCAAATCAAAGTGATTATCTGGGAAAGGTAGCTCTTCTGCGTTTGCTTGCACATAAGTCACATTACCAACAATACCGCGGTCACGTAATTTAGCACGGCCTACTTTTAGCATTGAATCATTAATATCTGCGAGCGTAACAGAACCTGTATCGCCAACAATTCGTGAAAACTTAGCAGTTAAATCTCCAGTACCACCGGCTAGATCTAGTACCTTATGACCCGGTCTTACGCCACTGCAATCAATCGTAAAACGTTTCCATAGTCGATGAATACCCATAGACATAAGATCATTCATTACATCATATTTAGCTGCTACTGAATGAAACACACTCGCAACCATATCGACCTTTTGGTCAGATTCTACGGTTTTATAACCAAAATGCGTGGTGTTATTTGATTTGTCTGTCATCGAGCTGTCCTTAATATCAGTTTAAGCGGTTAGTTTACTGCAACTCAGAGCCAACTGAAACGAAACAAATCATTAAATTTATAAAAGACAAAAAAATACCGCCTCAGTGGGCGGTATTAGATATAACAGAGTAAACTTGATTAACGTTTAAAGTTAATCGCTTCGAACTCAGGTAAATTGATATGGGTTACACTCGGTTTTGTTTCAGCAAGTATTTTACCCGCTCGAATAACATAACGCGGTGCAGTCTGACGTCGAATCGCATCATAGCCCGAATCTGCAGGTAAAATAACTAAGTTACCTGGCTTACCTTCTTCAATACCATAACGATCTTGAATATTTAATGTTTGTGCACTGTGATCGGTAATTAATTTTAATGACTGATCAATTTGCTCATAACCCATGATCTGACATACATGCAGACCCATATGCGTTACTTGTAACATATTCGCAGTACCTAGCGGGTACCAAGGATCGAAAATATCATCATGACCGAAACAAACATTAATATTAGCCGCTAACATCTCTTTCACACGGGTAATACCACGGCGTTTAGGATATGAATCAAAACGACCTTGTAAGTGAATATTAACCAATGGATTAGCCACAAAGCTAATACCAGACATTTTCAACAAACGGAATAAGCGAGATGCATAAGCGTCGTTATAAGAATGCATTGCCGTCGTATGACTTGCCGTTACACGATGACCCATTTTCTTTTCATGTGCCAATGTTGCCACTGTTTCCACGAAACGAGATTGTTCATCATCAATTTCATCACAATGCACATCGATAAGACAGTCAAACTCTTGCGCCAAATCGAAAATGAAATGCAGCGAATCAATTGCATATTCACGACTAAATTCGAAATGTGGAATTGCGCCAATAACATCAGCCCCCATCTCCACAGCTTTACGCATAATTTCTTTACCGTTTGGAAAAGAATTAATACCTTCTTGTGGGAAAGCCACAATTTGAATTTCGATGAATTCTTTCAGCTCTTCACGTAATTCAAGTAATGCCTTAAGTGCGATAAGATTAGGTTCTGAAACATCAACATGAGTACGTACATATTGGATACCGTTAGCGATTTGCCACTTTAAAGTAGTCGTTGCACGCTTCTTCACATCTTCATGCGTCAGCATGGCTTTACGCTCAGACCAGCGCTCAATACCTTCAAATAAAGTACCAGACATGTTCCAGTTAGGCTCGCCAGCTGTTTGCGTCGTATCTAAATGCACATGAGGTTCAACGAATGGAGGTGTCGCTAAACCACCTTCTCCATCAATAATATCGCAATCAGTGCTATCTAACTCACCACACGGTTTGATTGCAGAGAAAATACCATTTTCAATACGAATATCGACAAACTTGTTATTTCGGTAAAGTTGCACATTTTTAATTAAAGTCGGCATTACGCGTTACTCTTTTTAGTAGTATTAATTGATTTAGAAGCCATTATTTTACAACAAACGAAGTAAGCAATAGCACCACCGATGACGGCATTAACAGGAACAACACCCGGTAATAATTGACCCGCAGCAATACCCGCAGCGACAGCAATTAAGGCCTGCCAGCGAATCGTTTCGAATTGAGCTTTTGCAAATTCAGCATACTGACCACGGTGGATTAAGAAGTAATCGGCAATAAGTACACCGCCGATTGGTGGAATAGCGGCACTTAAAAACGATAACCAGCCGACAAAATTATTATATAACCAAAGTGCAAATACAGTACCAATAACACCATTGATCATAGCTAATTTCTTACTATCAATACCCGTCACATTTGAGAAGCCTAAACCAGACGCATAAAGAGCATTATCATTAGTAGTCCAAATATTAAGACCTAATACGATAATAGCTGGAATTAATAACCCCTGCGTCATCATCACATCAGAAATATCAGCAAAGCCTGTTGCGGCAGCACCTGCAGCACCAAAGATAAACATTAATGAATTACCAATGAAGAAAGCGATGAGCGTGATCGCAACAGCCGCCATTGGCTTACGACCAAAGCGAACAAAATCAGCCGTCAACGTCCCAGCACTAATAAATGACCCGATCACCAAAGCGAGAGCAGTATTAAAATCGATTTGTTTATCAACAGCAGGAACGATTTTTTGCATTTCAGCAATACCGCCTAAATCATTCACCGCAAGATAAACTGAATAACCACCTAAGATCGCAATCGCAGGAACCGCAACAAAGCTTAATACCATCAGCGCTGAAATACCGAAATAAACGGTCACAGTCATGAGCAGTCCAGCAATCACGATGATTGTATTAACATCTAGCACTACGCCCATTTCACCAAACAGTGCTTTTTGTACCGGTAATGCAAACATAGCTACACCGACGCCAAACCAGCCCACCTGAGTACCACCAAGTAATATAGACGGGATGTATGAACCTTTAGTACCAAATGAGTAACGTGCTAACAAATGCGTTGAAAGACCAGTTTTAGTTCCGATATAACCAAGGAATGCAGTGTAGATACCTAAGATTAAGTTACCGAGAAGGACTGCGTAGAAGAAATCATCATAAGAAAGTCCGGTGCCCAGCGTCCCGCCGGTCCACATACTTGCAGAGAAAAAAGTTAGCCCCAGCATAACCAATGATAACGCGATGAAACCTTTTCTTTCTGATTTAGGAACGGGTCCTAATGAATAGTCATTATGTGCAGCCACGAACTCTCCAATTTATTTTTTTATTGACAAATTGCGCGGTATTCTAATGATCAAAATATTTAAGTCAATATAAAATAGCAACATAGACAATACAGACGAGTATGAGAGTGCTATCGATAATAATATGTATTTTTATAGTCAAAATTATTCAACAACAAGTTCAACAGCTTAGTAGTAAAACAAGAGAACAAAAGAAACGAGCAAGGTGGATTTAACTACCTAAAAACAAATAGTGAATTTTCATGACCATTATGTTTCAGTAATAAGAAGAACAAATTTCCATCGATATTATCACCAAACTAAGAGTGCATTTCAGGTATAAAAAAGCCTGAATAGTAATATCCAATCCTTTTATTGAGAGTCGACACCGCAATGGGAGGTCAAAGAGCTGAGAAATCTAGGCAATATTTTCAGCACCAACTGAATACGATTCATTAGAAATACTGCGCCGCACAATCTCTATAGCACTTAACCTCTAAATTTCAGGCACAAAAAAAGCCTGAATCTTTCGATTCAGGCTTTCGTTGTTTGTTGGCGGAGCGGACGGGACTCGAACCCGCGACCCCCGGCGTGACAGGCCGGTATTCTAACCAACTGAACTACCGCTCCGCACAATCTG
>NZ_JASJHF010000148.1:0-5637 GCF_033791185.1 Moritella sp.
GGGTCTTTCGCAGAAGGAAATGAAACAAAAGAAACCGGTATTGTGGCGTTAAAGTCTTGGTACTCTTCTCGCCCTTTGTCGTGGTCATATTGATTAGGGTAAATCCAGTAATTACATTTCTTCAAGGCTAGCGATGTCGAAGACGCTTTCAGACCCACATATAATCCGACATGGGCGGTTGCAGGCTCCAGCTCGTCAAGTAACTTATCTAGCTTATGGCCCTTACACACTTTTTCCGGCAATAAATGTGCATAGGTATTGGTAATACCCGCAGCGCTGATAATGGTTTTAGCGTACAGCGCTTCACCGTCTTTCATGCGCACGCCGGTGGCAGTATTGTCTTCAACAATAATTTCATCCACATTGGCCAGTGTTAGGGCTACTCCTTGCGACTCATTAATAATAGGAATAATACATTCGGCAATTTTTGCAGCGCCTCCGACAGGGTAGGCTGCGCCTTCCATATAGTGATTAGCGAGCAATGCGTGCATGTAAAAACTGCTCTTTGCAGGCGTTAAACCGTAATCACCGTATTGCGCCGTTAGTACACCAATCAGTTTAGCGTTGTCGGTAATTTCCCTTAATGTTGCTAATGTCGTCTTATCGGAAACCTTAAGCGTGCTGCGACGTAAAAAACTACCCACTATTTTTGATAACACTGACGGTAAGGTTTTTTCTAAATAGTAACCGCTGCCTAAGTTTTGAGCGTCATCGAGTAATGAGAAGTATTGATCGATTGATATTCTGTCCTTTTCTTCTGGAAAATAGGCCTTTAACTTGGCCTTAAGATTCTCTCTTCCTCTAGGGAATTGATATTCTTCATCACCGAATATAGCTCTGTCATAAATGTTATCCAGCGCCTCCCATTTGAGTTTATCTTTCGCAATATAGCGAAAGACCTTATTCAATACGCTGCCCTCGATGTGAACTTGGCCGACATAGTGCAAACCAATATCCCAAATATAACCACTACGTTCAAACGTATGCGTAAAGCCCCCGAGTACGTAATGCTGTTCTAGCAAAAGTACGCGTTTACCCGCTTGAGCCAAAAAAGAGGCGGCACTCATGCCGCCAGTGCCTGAGCCAATAATAATGACATCAAAGGTTCGTGCATCTTTAGTTTTAGCCGACTTTATATAATTCCGGTATGTCTTGTTGGTCATGTTGCGCACCCACCATAACTATTTCGATTCAAGGGGTCAGAGTTACTCAAATTGCTAAAAAGAAAAGCCAATCATAAATTCAGCCGTGGCGTCATCATTAGAAAATATAGCTCTATCGGATGTGTATTTTTCTTGTCTAATACCGGCGCTAAAGAACACCGGTGACTTAATATAGGCGATGCCAATACGGTAACCATAAGCATCTATATCTGCATTATCTTCGACAAAGTAATGGCTATACAACAAACCGAAATAGGGTTTTAGTTGTTCAGACGCGGGAATGTAATAAGTGGAATCCACAGTGGCTTTTGATAGCGTAGGCTTGCCTGAAAACCAGTATTCATAACCGGCACCAATCGCAAGATTATCTAAGGCAAAGTAGTTAATCGAGACACCCGCAATGCTATAGTTTTCGGGACCAATGGACGCGCCGCCCAGTTTTATCCCCACAGATTTACTGCCCGCAGTTAATGAGGCTGAATGGACAAGGTTGCTGAGTAGCAGGAAAGTAGTGAAGAGTATGAGTCTCATGATGAGCCCTCTCAAAATTAGCTTGGTCTGTAAAGCTTATACCAATAATGCGCCTCTCACTTCTTTATGCTTAAATTTTATAATCCTCGAACGTGTTTAGTGAAGCGTAATCAAATTGATAGGGTTAATGTTTTAGTTTATTTAATCTTTGAAATCTTCTTCGGTGAGATAAGTGATTGTAATTATGCATTTAGAATGAAAAAAGCCTGCTGAATAGCAGGCTTTTTAGTTTTAGGCTTCTAAAATTATCAATGCATTAGAAGATGTATTCCGCGTTTATTCCCCAGTTACGTCCCGGTTCAGTGCGGCGATCTAAGCCTTGGTCACTGGCTTTTTTATCTTCAAGGTTACTGTATAACCAGTACTTCTCATCGGTGACGTTAAAGATACCAGCGCGTAACGTCAGGTCTGTCGTCGGGCGTACGTATATCGTAATGTCGGTGACGATAGAGCTTGGTGCATCGACATTGCCGCTATCACTCCAGTCAGAACCTGATTTTTCAGCAATCCACTGTGTTGATAGTTTGCCACCAAACGTCTTGTCTTGAGAGTCGTAACCCAAAGCAACATTTGTTGTGAGCGGTGCAATCGAGTTAATACTATTACCCGTTGCTTTGTCTTCTCCTTGCGCATAAGCGACATTGAATAAGCCATAAACACCAGGAGTGCTTGTTAATAATGCATCAAAGCTAAGCTGCGATTTTAACTCGGCACCATAGATACGTACTTGGGCAATATTCTCATTGGTGTAGACAATACCATTTGCATCTGGTGCTAGTTCAACTTGCTCGATAAAGTTTTTGTAATCATTGTAATAAGCCACTAGCTCGATACGACCGTGGTCATTGGCAAATCGAGAACCTATTTCATAACCAAGACTTTCTTCAGGTTTTAGATCCGGATTGGATATAATGCTATAACCATGGCCAGTATTCAGGCGACTATAATACAACTGATCAAGTGATGGTGATTTAAAGCCTTGGCTGATGTTAGCAAACGTACTTAACTGATCGGTGAAATGGTAAACACCACCCAGTCGACCTGTTAACGCATCATTGGTATTTTTCTCAAATGAAGTCGTTGTTGAAGCGTCTGGATCTGTTGTATAAGAGTCGTAGCGCAGTCCCATATTAATCACTAGCTTTTCGTCAAAGTAGAAACCTTGATCTTGTATAAACAGACCCCAAGTATCAGACGATGCCGATGGTACTTCAGGATTAGCTGGAGTTACACTGGCATTTTTATACAGATAATCAGTGTAATCTAACTTAAAGCTGTTATTGAGGTAAGATAAGCCATAAATGACTTCATGATAGCTATTGGCTAATTCAAATGCTTTATCAAACTGAGTGTTAAATTGGGTTGACTGCTCATCGCCGTTACGTTGTCTATTACGGTAGCCGTTGGCATTAGTATGGTCAAAGTTGTCATGTTTCGACTCACTTTGTTGATAAGAAAGATTCCAATCAAGCGTATCGAAAGCAATATTATTTGCCGTCCATTTATGCTCAATACTGATGCGCTGTCTTGTGTCTTCATCACTCGCCGTGTTTTGGGTGTAAGTGTAACCCGGCGCTAGGCTATAACCTTCTTTTGACAGGATGTCGCCATCGGCTGCACTGCTATAATTCTCTAAAGTAAGACCTATTTTATGGTTAGCGTTGACTTGATAAAATACTTTACCTAAAAAGTTATCAGATTTAATGTCGAAAGGATTTGCTTGTCCTCGGTCTGGTCCTTGAATATCGTCACCGCTACTGTGAACTTGGGTTTCATGACCTGTTTTATAGGTATACATGAATAACGATTCCCATTTACCTGAGCGACCAGCCATCGTAGCTGTCGATTTAAAAGTCTCATCGACACTGGTATAGCCCGTTTTTACACTGCTAAATGATGTTTCTTCTGCGTCATCTAAAAGATCACTTGGATTTTTGGTACGCATAATGACTGCGCCACCTAGGGCGTCACTACCATACAAACTAGAGGAAGGACCTTTATTCACCTCAACAGTTTGTAAGGTATCTATTTCAATGGTGTTTTGACCTTTACGCATGACGTCATCGTCACCCCTACCGGTATTGTAAATTGAGGTTTGTTGAATACCGTCGATAATTACTTTGACATGGTTTTCACCCTGTCCGCGAATGTTAAAACTACCGAGACCAAATCGTCCTTGACCTTCCATTGACACGCCGGGCTCTGTGCGTAATACATCTTTTAAATCAGTTGCCATTTGTTCATCAATTTTCTGGGCATTACTGCTACCAACAGACGAGGAAACATCTTTTAATTTTTGCTCTGATCGCGTAGCTGAAACGATAACTTCATCAAAAGTAAAGGTAGTGTCATCTGCTGCGTAAGTCATCGGCGCGTAGCAAATAGCTGCGATGATATAGGCTAGTGGTTTTAACTTTGTCGCATGTGATCGTACGTGACTGATTTTTAAATTCGCCTGATTCATTATTCTAGACTCTTCCATGTTTAACGTTAATTTAGTGGCTTTTATTATTCAGTTTGCTGATCTGACTTAGCTTACTGATCTTGCTTAGCTTTCACGTGACCTTCATTTAAATGCACAATATCAATCATATCGTCGCCAGAAATATCAAATGCTTTACCAAAACCTTTCACAAAACGGCCTTTTTCAGGTGTTAATTGATAAAGATTGAAGTCTTTAAGACCGGCTAAATTATCAATAATGTCACCAAAACGTTGGCTTAAATCTAAAATC
Source organism: Moritella sp. (assembly GCF_033791185.1). Classification (GTDB taxonomy): domain Bacteria; phylum Pseudomonadota; class Gammaproteobacteria; order Enterobacterales; family Moritellaceae; genus Moritella. The sequence goes on from NZ_JASJHF010000148.1 coordinate 4,429, forward strand.
GCTTGCGCACCAATAACGGAGTCTTTTGCTATCAATTTTGCTGTTGTATCAAAGGTTAAGCGGCGACGAGCATAGAGTTGCTTGGAATTACTTTCATCTTCGATAAGCATGATCGACACGTTTTTTGAATGCTTTAAGTTCTGTCCATGTTGAGCAATATCACTAACCAGGATATAAAATCCTTCCTTGTTGTAAGTAAACGGCGCGTAACTCACATGTGGCAACCCTGAAGATAGCGTTGCCATTTGCAGCGTTTTACATTGCTGTTTAAATTCTTGAATTTCAGGGCTGATGCGATTTTCGATGCGTTGTTGTTTAGTGATCATTGTTGTAACTCCGTTTGGATACTTAATTTTCGCTTTAAAGTGGTGAATGCCGATACTTGCTCTGGAAATAGTTGTCTGGTTTTATCTCTACCTAAATAAACTTTGAAAATGCACTGGCCTTGTTGGGTATAAAAGCCGATGTAATGACTTTCCATGCCTCTAAATGGTCTGCTGACAAAGGCTATATTTTCAACCTGATCAATTTTCAGGTGTCCGTGCAGGCCTTCTTTTCCCATAATATTGTAATAACCATGGGCGAGCTTCCCGTTTGGAAAAGGGTTTTTGAATTCGAATATTGAACCGCAAGAATGCACTATGGTGGTGACTTTTCCCCAGTTTGGTAAAACACGAAGAACCTGTTCACTGTGCTGACCTGCGACCTGCATTACTTGTGTTTCAGGCAGTGAAAATGTGACTTCACCTTCAGTTAAATCTAGCTGCTGAGCCATAGATGAAACTGGAATACCATCATCTTCCGCCATTAACTCTGCGATAGAAGCGATTACCTGCTGTTGTGTAGTGTGCTGATACATAATGCTTAATTTATCAATTATAAAATGATGTGGACATAATACTTAAGGAATTATTAAATGCAAATGATAATCGATCTTATTTGCATTTGGTTGTTTTTGTGGCATTATAACCGCAATTAACAACGCGCTTTATCTTGTCTAAATCATCAAGGGTCAAAATGAATCTCAAAAGGTATGTTGTATTTACTTCGCTTTCTCTGTTTATTCATGGTGTCGCATTTTCCTCCATTCAAAATGAAGAAAAAATGCTCTCAATATCATTGGATGATAAATCACAACAAGCCAATCACAGTGTGAAATTTATTGCGGTGAGTAAGCCCAAGATCGCTGAAAAGCCAAAGCCAAAGCCA
>NZ_JASJHF010000149.1:0-13994 GCF_033791185.1 Moritella sp.
AGCCTATCTACAGTATAAATATGCTGGATTAACTGCAAAGGGTGGGCGTCAGATCATGACGTTCGATAATCACCGTTTTGTTGGTCATGTGGGCTGGCGTCAAGATCGTCAAACATTTGATGGTTTAGGTTTATCTTATAATATCAGTGATGTTGTGCAGCTTGATTATGCGTATATCGATCAGCGCAACCGCATCTTTGCTGAAGCTAAAGATGTTAATTCCAAAGATAATTTAATTAATGCTTCATATAAAACCGGGTTGGGTAAATTAACTGGTTATGCTTACCTGCTCGAAGAAGATAAGGATATCGACAATGGTATTGATACCTACGGTATTCGTTTTAGTGGCGATACCAAACTAGCTGAAACAAAAGTTCTATATACTGCTGAATATGCGATGCAGGATACTGACGAAATGGGGGTATCTTATTCTACTAACTATCTTGCTCTAGAAGCAGGTGCTGTATTTGCTGGTTTTACAGCTAAACTTGGTTATGAATTATTAGGCTCTGATGACGGTAAGTATGGTTTTGCTACGCCATTAGCTACCCTGCATAAATTTAATGGTTGGTCAGATCAATTCTTAACTACACCGACTCAGGGTTTAGCTGATATTTATGCTTCTGTCAGTGGTAAGGTTGCTGGTGCTACCTTGACCTTGGCCTATCATGATTTCTCTGCTGATGAATCAAGCTCAACCATTGATGATTTTGGCTCTGAAATTGATGCCGCTTATGTTATGCCGTTGACTAAAAATTATAAAGTTGGCCTGAAGTATGCCTCTTATTTCGCCGGTGATAGCGCTACAAATAAAGTTGATACCAGTAAGGTTTGGTTGTGGCTAAATGCTACATTTTAATTAATTATTTTAGTAATACTTAGGTGGCCGTGTGCCACCTTTTTTTGCTCATCGTTTTAACATAGACTTAGCCGCAAAAATTAGCTACATTAACTGTTTATTCATACAGTCTATAATTACTCACATCATGAAACTTTATATTGCCGAAAAACCCAGCCTTGGTCGCGCTATTGCCGATGTATTACCGAAACCTCACAAGAAGCAACAAGGTTATATTGAGGTCGGTAATGGTGATGTAGTGTCTTGGTGTATTGGTCATTTACTCGAACAAGCAGAACCCGATGCCTATGACGATGCTTATAAAAAATGGCGTTTAGAACACCTACCGATCGTGCCTGAAACCTGGCAATTAAAGAAAAAACCCAATACCAGTAAGCAGCTGACGGTATTAAGAGGATTAGTCAAAAAGGCCACTAGTTTGGTGCATGCGGGTGATCCCGACAGAGAAGGGCAGCTGCTGGTAGATGAAGTGATTGAATTTCTGAAAACGCCGGCGAAAAAGAAAAATACCGCCCAGCGTTTACTCATTAGCGATCTTAATCCTGCAGCGGTAACAAAAGCCTTAAATAATCTGCAACCCAATAGTGACTATATTCCTTTATCTGTTTCAGCGTTAGCACGCTCGCGAGCGGATTGGCTCTATGGCATGAACATGACTCGTGCTTATACCTTGCAAGGCCAAAAAGTTGGTTATCAAGGGGTGCTGTCAGTTGGGCGAGTGCAAACGCCTATTTTAGGGTTAGTCGTTAGGCGTGATATCGAAATAGCCAATTTTGTCAGTAAGCCTTTCTACGAAGTATTGGCGCATCTACAAACCCAGCAGCAAGAAATATTTACAGCCAAGTGGAAACCGAGCGAAGCCTGTCGTCCGTATATGGATGAGGATGGTCGGGTATTGGTAAGAAAGTTAGCTGAAAATGTCGTCAGCCGTGTTCAAGGTCAAATGGGCGAAGTGACTAAGCTGGAAAAGAAAAATAAACAACAAGCCGCGCCACTTCCTTACAATTTATCGTCACTACAGATTGACGGCGCTAAGCGTTTTGGCATGAGTGCACAGCAAGTCTTAGATACCTGCCAAGCCTTGTACGAGCGTCATAAACTGATTACTTACCCACGTTCTGATAGCCGTTATTTACCCAAAGAACATTATGCCCATCGTGGTAGTGTGATTAAGGCGATAGCCAATACCAGCAGTTCATTAAATCAAGCCGCGCTAAATGCCGATCAGAGTTTACGTAGCAAAGCTTGGAACGATGGCAAGGTGGAGGCACATCATGCCATTATCCCTACCGAAAAAAGTAGCAGTGTGGACAGGCTTAACAGCAGTGAAAAGAACATCTATGAATTAGTTGCGAGGCAATACCTGTGTCAGTTTTATCCTGCTTATGAATATGCAGATACTGTGGCTGAAATTACTATTGCTGGTGGGCTGTTTATTGCTAAAGCAAAAATGACGTTAAAGCAGGGCTGGAAAATATTATTTCCTAAATCAGCGGCGAGTAATAGCAAGCAAACGGAAGCTGAAAAAGAGTTAGCCGCGCAACTACCCACCATCAAAAAAGGCGAACAGCTGTTATGTCAGCAGGCTGAATGTATTGAAAAGCAGACTCAGCCGCCGAAACATTTCAGTGATGCGACTTTACTTGCGGCGATGACCGGTATCTCGCGTTATGTACAAGATAGTGATATTCGTAAGATCTTGAAAGACACCGATGGCCTTGGCACCGAAGCTACGCGAGCAGGGATAATTGAACTGTTATTCAGACGTAATTTCTTAGTGCGTAATAACAAACTGATTTTAGCCACTGACGCTGGCAAAGGCTTGATTAATGCTTTGCCTGAATCGGCGACATTACCGGATATGACCGCACAATGGGAATCGGTACTTGATGGTATTAGTAAAAAAGAAGCCAGCTATCAGCATTTCATGGGCGGACTATTACAACAACTATCCGGCATGATTGAACAAGCGAAAGCGACACTACCCGATGGTTTACGTGGTCTTTCGAGTGGTAAACCTGCGGGTAGTCGATTTAAGAAAAAGCCAGCAGCAAAGCGGAGTTATAAAAAATCATAACGTTAAAGTGATTATTGGCGCTGTATTTATATAAGGCTGTATTGCATTTACATAAAATTGTACCGCTATTGTGATAATTCTGTGATGAACAATTTGTTTAAATAGACCATGATTACTATATGGAAAGTTAACCAAGCAGGTAACGGAATGATAATTAAGTCTAAAAGCAAATCTCAAGCAAGTGAAAATGATGTTATTGCGGAACCGGTATATCAGCAACGTCGACAATTCCTCAAACAATTAGGTCTTGCTGGGGTGGGACTGGCCGCTGCTAGTCCTGCACAAGCAAGTATCTTTGATATATTTTCTGGTGACAAGAGCAAAGCTGGTGGTCAGGCATTTGTACAATCGCCGCTGACATTAACCGGCAGTCAAGATTACGCCAATGGTGAGATTTGGACACCTGAGAAAAAAGTGCTCTCACATAATAACTTTTACGAATTTGGTACGGCGAAAACCGATCCACAAAAAAATGCACAGGATTTTAAAGTCGAACCTTGGACGTTAACCATCACTGGTGCTGTTGAAAAAGAAATTACCCTAGGTTATGACGATTTATTTAAAGTTGCAGATTTAGAAGAGCGTATTTACCGCATGCGCTGTGTTGAAGCGTGGTCGATGGTGATCCCGTGGACAGGTTTTTCACTGGCTGAAATCATCAAAAAAGCCAATCCAACTTCAAAAGCGAAATATGTCGGGTTTGAAACCTTGTACGATCCGAAACAAATGCCTGGCCAAGCGTCATCATATCTTGGCGGTAGTCTGGATTGGCCTTATGTCGAAGGGTTACGCATGGATGAAGCCATGCATCCGTTAACTATGCTATCTGTTGGTACGTTTGGTAAAACCCTCGCGCCACAAAATGGCGCACCAATTCGCTTGGTGGTGCCATGGAAATATGGTTTCAAAGGTATTAAATCAATTGTTAAAATCCATTTGTTAGAAAAAGAGCCGCCAACGACTTGGAATCGTCTTGCATCTCGTGAATATGGTTTTTATGCCAATGTTAATCCTGCTGTGGATCACCCGCGTTGGAGTCAAGCGTCAGAACGTCGTATTGGTAATGGCAGTATTTTTACGTCGAAACGTATCAAGACATTACCGTTCAATGGTTATGCTGAGGACGTGGCGAGTTTATATCAAGGCATGGATCTGAAGAGGTATATCTAATTATGCCTATGCTAACCTATAAGCGGATGCCATATCTTAAGGCTTATATTCACATACTTTCTATTATGCCGCTGGTATATCTTGGGTTGGCAGTTGATGCTGATGCACTGGGTGGTGATCCTGTGCAAGCGGTGATCCATTTTTTAGGCAAAGGCGCGCTAAATTTATTGCTGCTAACACTCGTTATTTCCCCTTTAGCAAAACGTTATAAAGAAGGTTTATTAATCTCAACACGGCGCCTGGTCGGTCTATATTGTTTTTTTTATGCCACATTACATTTACTGGCATTTACATGGCTCGATTTAGGTTGGGATATTAACTTATTGTTCCAAGAGCTAATTAAAAGACCCTATATTTGGCTTGGGATGATCGCATTTATCATTTTATTCTTATTAGCGTTAACCTCCCCAATATGGGTGCGCCGTAAAATGAAAAGAAATTGGCAGAGGTTACATAATCTTATCTATTTGGTCGCGATTTTAACTCCCTTACATTACTATTTATCGGTTAAATCTGGTTGGATTGAACCTGCCTTGTATACCTCTTTGGTGGTATTTTTGTTAATAAAAAGAAGGAGGTAGGATTATTTTCCGCTGTATTCTTATCATAAATAGGTATTTAGTTGATCTATTACAAATAAGTTAACTTGACCTTACTTTACACTGCCAGAAATACTATAATTGACCTAATATTTTAGATAACATCAATTTTATATATCATCATTTCTGCAGGAATTTTAGATGAAACAACAAACAAGTAATATAGATGTCGAGAAAGTCGAGAAAAAAGGTGAATGGAAACTTTTTGTTTTCTTAACTGTATTCTTATTTCCGATCCTCGCTACCGTTAGTGTATTTGGTTATGGTTTTGTCATTTGGATGAGTCATATCCTTTTTGGCCTACCAACACATTAATCAAATTTACCAACAACTCATTATCCAGGTATTACTATAATGAAAAAATTATTTTCTATGATCGCTCGTTTTTGGGGTGTATTCAACAAACCAAGTAAGCATATCTCCTTAGGTATTGTTACTTGCGGCGCTTTCCTTGCTGGTATTATTTTCTGGGGTGGTTTCAATACTGCACTAGAAGCAACCAACACCGAAGCATTTTGTATTTCTTGTCATAGTATGAAAGAAAACAATTACCAAGAAATTCAAAGTACTATTCATTGGTCTAACCGTAGTGGTGTTCGTGCTACGTGCCCTGATTGTCATGTACCGCACAAATGGTCAGACAAAATGGCGGCTAAAGCGCGTGCAAGTAAAGACGTGTTCGGTTGGTTATTAGGGACTGTTGATACTAAAGAGAAATTCGAAGCTAAACGTTTACACCTAGCGCAAAATGAATGGGCTCGTTTTAAAGCCAATGGTTCACTTGAATGTCGTAACTGTCATGACTATAAGAGCATGGATTTCACTAAAATGTCAGAGCGTGCGCAAGTGCAAATGCGTGGTGCTGCGGAACGTGATCAATCTTGCTTAGATTGCCATAAAGGTATTGCGCATCACCTACCTGAAATGGATACCACGGCGATCAGTGAACTAGGCAAAATGGCGAAGAACCTAGAAGGTCACTCGTTTGAAGTTGGTAAAGAGTACTACTCTCTAGTACAAACACCACTTTATAAAGATGAAAAAGAAACTGAGTACCTAGGTGTATTAACACCAGCGACGAAGTTTAAAGTAATTGCAGAGTCTGGTAATCGTCTAGAAGTTGAATTAGTGACTTGGCATAAAGCCAAAGGTTACGGTCGTGTATTGTACTTTGATTTTGCGAAAAACATTGTTCAAGCAACACTATCAAAAGAAGCATCGCAAGATGAATCACTATTTGTTCGTGGTGATAAGCGAGAAGATGACTTAACTGGTCTACCTTGGGAACAAGTAACGTTCACGCTATGGGTTGATAAAAAAGGTTATGAAGAAGACCTGCAAAATATTTGGGATTATGCGAAAGGCGCTTACCAAACAACTTGTAGTGTTTGTCATACCCAACCAGCTGAAGCGCATTTTGATGCAAATACTTGGGTTGGTATGTTTGCCGGCATGCAAGGTTTTGTGAACTTAGATGGCGATACCCATGATGTTATCTTGAAGTATCTACAAAACCATTCATCTGATTACAGCAAAGATGCTCACTAATTCAAAGAGAAGTATGACTATGTTTAATAGAGACAAAAAGTCTAATAAAGAAAATGTATCAGTAAGTCGTCGCTCCTTTCTAAAAGGGGTTATGGCGACATCTGCAGTTGCTGTGATCGGTCCTAGCTTATTGGCACCAAAAACAGCAAGCGCGGCTACGATGGCTGAGCGTGCAGAATGGAAACTAACGGGTTCGCACTGGGGTGCGTTCCGTGCCAAGATCCATGGCGGTAAAGTTACTGAAGTGAAAGCGTTTGAATTAGATAAATACCCAACTGATATGCTCAAAGGCATTGAAGGTATTATCTATAGCCCATCACGTGTGCGTTACCCTATGGTACGTTTAGATTGGTATCTAAATCGTGAGAAGAGTGACACTAAACAACGTGGTGATAATCGCTTCATCCGTGTTACTTGGGACCAAGCATTAGACATGTTCTACGAAGAATTAGAGCGTGTTCAAAATACCTATGGTCCATCAGGTCTACATACTGGTGCTAACGGTTGGCGTGCAACAGGTCAATTACACAGCTGTGGTAGCCACATGGCGCGTGCGATCGCAATGCATGGCGCGTCAGTAAAAGATGTGGGTGATTACTCAACCGGTGCTGGCCAAACAATTTTACCTTATGTACTTGGTTCGACTGAAGTATATGCACCGGGTACATCATGGCCGTTAATCCTAGATAACAGTAAAACGATTATCTTATGGGCAACGGATCCAGTGAAAAACCTACAAGTAGGTTGGAACTGTGAAACGCATGATAGTTTCGAGTACCTAGAACAACTGAAAGACAAAGTTGCAGAGAAGAAAATTCGTGTAATTAGTGTTGATCCAGTGAAGAACAAAACGCAAAACTTCTTGGGCAATGAACACCGTTACATCAATCCGCATACCGATGTACCTTTCATGCTTGCTGTCGCACATACTATGGTGAAAGAAGATCTGCATGATAAGGAGTTCATCGATACTTATGCACTTGGTTTCGATGAATTCTTGCAGTATGTGCAAGGTGAAACTGAAGACAAAGTAGAGAAAACACCAGAATGGGCGAGTGCAATCTGTGGTGTTCCTGCAGATGAAATTCGTGATTTTGCACGTTTGATTACCAATGGCCGTACTCAGTTATTATTTGGTTGGTCAATTCAACGTCAGCAACATGGTGAGCAACCATATTGGATGGGCGCGGTATTAGCGACAATGATCGGTCAAATTGGTCTACCTGGTGGTGGTATCAGTTATGGTCATCACTATAGCTCGATTGGTGTTCCAAGTTCAGGTGCCGTTGGCGCGGGTGCATTCCCCCGTAACCCTGATTCAGGCAAGCCAATTCGTCACGAGAGTAAAGACTTTAAAGGTGCCAGCAGTACATTGCCGGTAGCGCGTTTCGTTGATGCATTGCAAAATCCAGGTAAAGTGATTGATGCCAATGGCTCGAAGATCACCTTCCCTGATATTAAAATGATGGTATTCACGGGTTGTAACCCTTGGCATCGTCATCAAGATCGTAACAAGATGAAAGCTGCATTCCAGAAATTGGAAACTGTGATCGCGATTGATTACAACTGGACTGCAACGTGTCGTTTCTCTGATATCGTGCTACCTGCTTGTACTCAGTACGAACGTAACGATTTAGATATCTATGGTTCATATCGTGCCAAAGGTTTGTTGGGTATGAAGAAGCTAGTAGACCCACTATTCCAATCTAAAACTGACTTTCAGATCTTTACTGAGCTAACAAAACGTTGGGGCAAGAGCAAAGACTATACTCAAGGTAAGAGTGAAGTACAGTGGTTAGAGCAGCTTTATAACGAATCTAAAGATGCTAATGCCGGTAAGTGGGAAATGCCAGACTTCCACGAATTTTGGAAAGAAGGTTACTTCCACTTTGGTGACGGTGAAAACTGGACGCGCCATGCTGACTTCCGTGAAGACCCTGAAGTTAACGCTCTAGGTACTCCGTCTGGTTTCATTGAGATCTACAGCCGTAAGATTGCTCGTTTTGGTTATGAGCACTGTAAAGGTCACCCTATGTGGTTTGAGAAAGAAGAGCGCTCACACGGTGGTCCAAAATCAGATGAATTTCCGGTATGGATGCAGTCTTGTCACCCGGACAAACGTCTGCATTCACAAATGTGTGAATCAGAAGCGTTCCGTGCGACTTACACAGTGCAAGGTCGTGAGCCTGTTTACATGAACTCTGCAGATGCGAAGAAGCGTGGCATTAAAGATGGCGACATCGTGCGCGTATTTAACGACCGTGGACAGTTATTAGCGGGCGCCGTAGTTGATGATAACTACCCTGTGAATGTGATCCGTATTCAAGAGGGTGCTTGGTATGGTCCTGAAGATGAAAGCATAGGTTCACTTTGTACTTATGGCGATCCAAACAACCTAACAATCGATATCGGTTCTTCTGAACTTGCGCAAGCAACGTCAGCGAATACGTGTCAGGTTGAGTTTGAAAAATTCAAAGGCAAAGCACCCGCGGTTAACTCATTTGGTGGTCCAAAAGAAGTCGTTTAATGATGGTGTAAAACATTAATTAGTACGGTTCGATAAAGCCTAATAAGTCGCATGTTGTGAAAGCAATATGCGTTTATTAGGCTTTTTTTTTGGCTTAAGCTTTCTTGCCTGAAAGACTGGTGTATCATGCCTGTCATATCCTCCCCTTTATTAGTGAACCCCATGGCTTTAACGGCAACGATTTTAAAAGCAAAAGTATCTATTGTTGATCTCGACAATCATGTTTATCTTAATGATATCCCGCTTACCCTTGCTCAACATCCTTCTGAGAACGATAACCGTCTAATGCTACGCTTGTTAGCTTGGATGCTAAACGTCGATGCAGAGGCGCGTTTAAGCTTTACCAAAGGCTTAGGGGAAGATGAAGAACCTGATATTTGGTTTAAGTCGGATATTGGTGTGATTGAACATTGGATTGACTTAGGTCAGCCATCAGATAAGCGTTTAAAGAAAGCCAGTAATCAAGCACAGAAAGCGACCATCTATACTTATGGCGATCGCAGTGCCGCATTATGGTTTAAGAAGATTAAATACAGCGCGGATAACTTGTCGATTCAATTTATTAGTGATGAAACTGCAGAGCAAATGGAAAAGCTATATAGCCGCAACATGGAGCTACAGTTGATGATCCAAGATGGTGATATTCAAGTCATGTCTGGTGATATGACTATCGCAATCAAACCTGAAGTGTGGTGCTAATTTAGTTTGAGCGAATGAGTAACGACGGCGTATTATCAGCGTCGTTACTCATCATTACGACTGATTTAATTAATCATGTTCTTATTTTTTGTATAATAGTAACAACCATCAACACTATAAAACCGGCCAATAAGCCTGCTAAACCATCAATCATAATCGGTGCAACTCCCGCCACGACGACGTTATGTGCCAATGCCTCGGGTAGCATAGTCATTAGAGTGAGAACGACATCGTGAGCTCCAGGGATACTGTGTAGGATAATACTGCCACCGACTAAGAACATAGCAACAGTCCCTATTACCGCTAATGAGCGCATCAATTTGGGTGCGAAAGTAAGTAAGCCAGTACCTAAATAGTGTTTCAGCGTTTTTGTTTGGCTGTTATTAACGAGATATAAGCCAACATCATCCATTTTGACGATACCCGCAACGAGTCCGTATACACCCACAGTCATGAGCAGGGCAATTAAACTGACGACGGTTAGTTGTGTGGTTAATGATTCAATTTGTACCGTGCCTAAGGCGATAACAATGATCTCGGCTGATAAGATGAAATCGGTGCGGATAGCGCCTTTGACTTTCTGGTTTTCGAACTCTTCAACGGACAATCCCGCTAAAGCGTCATCGTTATTATTATCTTCATCAGCGGATGTTGATTTAGCATGATGGAGTTTTTCGGCGCCTTCAAAGCATAAGAATAAACCGCCGATAAGTAATAACGGCGTAATTAGCCAAGGTGCGACTGCGCTGATAAGCAGTGCTGCTGGTACTAGAATAGCTTTATTTTTAAAAGAACCTTTGGCTACTTTCCAAACCACGGGTAGTTCACGATCGGCACTGACGCCTGAAACTTGTTGGGCATTGAGTGCTAGATCGTCACCCAATACACCAGCGGTTTTTTTCGCGGCCACTTTTGTCATCAGTGCAACATCATCCAGCACTGACGCAATATCATCGAGTAGGGCGATTAAACTTAATCCTGCCATGGTTGCTCTCCTATGAGCTAAATTGTTTGATAAATTAATTTAAACAAAAAGATACAACCAGTATAAATAAAAAAACCTGCTCGGGAGCAGGTTTTTAGGATTAATCTTCTTCGTGGCCATCGTCGACGATTTCAGCCCTCGGCTTTCTCTTCATCGGTGCAAAGCCACCATCAACAGCACTTGCCATTGAATCACGCATAGCTTGTTTCTTATCTTGCTTCGGCGCGGTATTTTGCTTGTGCTCAGGTGCATTCTTATCACCTTTACGTGCTAGTTTAGTCGGACGACCTTTATTGCTAGCAGGTAAACGTTTCTTGGCTGGTTTTGGTTTTAAACCTTTAAATTTAGCTTCAAAACCTTCTAGCATAGTACAAGTCAGTTTTACTTTTAAGTAGCTTTCGATCTTACCAAATGAAGTCCAATCTTTCGGGCTAACTAGTGAAATAGCGATACCAGTTGCGCCAGCACGACCAGTACGACCAGTGCGGTGAATGAAATCTTCTGGGTTAATCGGTAAATCAAAGTTGATAACATGGCTTAAGGTTCGGATATCAAGACCACGAGCGGCAACGTCAGTTGCTACTAATACTTCAACACGACCACGGCGGAAATCTTCCAGAGTGCGTTTACGTTGATTTTGTAACATGTCACCGTTAATTGAAGTGGCATTGATATCGTTATCAACTAATAATTTTGCTAGACGTTCTGTATCTGATTTAGTTGCTGTGAAGATTAGTAGCTGGCGATAGTCTTCAGTTTTAGCAAGATGCACTAACTGTTCTTCTTTGTGCGTTAGATTGTCAGAGAAAAACAGACGTTGTTCAATTTTTTCATGTTGATCGTTTGAGCGGTTAATCTCAATACGCTCTGGAGCACGTAATACTTGGTTACAAATATTGGCTACGTCAACGTGCTCTAGTGTTGCAGAAAACAGCATTGTTTGACGTTTTACGTTTGGTGCGCTGTTTGAAATGGCAGATACGTCATCACGGAAACCCATGTCTAACATACGGTCAGCTTCATCCAGAACTAAGAATTCTAAGTGCTCAAGTGAAATTGTTTTGCCACGGATATGATCAAGCAGACGACCTGGTGTCGCAATTAATACTTCTGGATTTTTACGTAGTAATTTTTCTTGGTGTTGAAACGACTCACGACCAATAATCAATTGGATTTGATAATCTAGGCTCATGCCCAAGTGTTTCATGTTTGCATGTACTTGGATCGCAAGCTCACGTGTTGGTGCTAAGATCACTGCTCGTACAGCGCGGTGTTCGAAACGACGTTGCTTTAACATACGTTGTAATATTGGTAGACCGTAAGCAATGGTTTTACCACTACCAGTCTGCGATGTAGCCATGATGTCACAGCCACCTAAAATAAGTGGGATAGCTGCTTCCTGCACCTCTGTTGCTTGTTCAAATCCTAAATGCTCGATTGAACTGATTAAACGTGGATCGATACCGAAATCTTGAAAGCGCAAAGAAGCTACCTCTTAAAATAGAATAAAAATAATTGCTAGAAATTATTTAGGGGCGAGAACTATATAGGAGCGTAGTCCAAATTCCAACCCTATTTTCTAGTCACAGGGGACTATTATACAGCATAAACAGAATATGCTTGCAGAAATAAATGATTATCCCTTTTAAAAGCGCATGCTTCATTTGTAATGCAGAAATAAATAGTAGTTATTTAAGCAATTTTGCCAATATTAGCTAAATTTATTAAATAGGTTATAGAAGGATACGTGGTATGCGGGCAATCAAGGTTGATTCAGGTAAAGTTATTTTGCAATCTTCGTTATTTAGCAAAATACGAACGTTACTGCTGGTGATGTTAGCCGCGGTTATTACAGGCATGTTTATTACGATTGAAGTGCTGAGTCAGCAGGCCAATCCGCTTCACGCTGAAGTCTTCACAACGCTTAAACTTACGATGCTACTGGTGGCATTACCGCTGCTTTTAGCGGCGCTGGTTATCTCCAAGCTAGTACTGAAAAAGTTAGTCTCTCAACCTTTAGCTGTTCTGCAGCAAAAGTGCCAAACGGTAATAGCGAATGATGGTCGTGATCATGCCACCCTTAGTTCTCCTTATGTTGAGTTAGATGGGGTGGTTGATTTACTTAACGCACAATTGCAAACCATCTGTGAACCTAAGTTAAATAAATTACTGTTAGCGCAATCCAAACAACAGTTCGTCGAAAGCTTAACCAATGACATTCGTACGCCAATGAATAGTATTCTGGGCACTGCTGAGTTGTTGTGTGAAATGCCGCAGGACACCACGTCAGTGGAATATTTAAAATTAATGAGGCACTCTGCCAACCACATGCAAATGGTGCTGAATGATGTTGCTGATTTTTCTAAAATAGAATCAGGTAATTTAGAGTTAGCAAAGGTACGTTTTGACTTATTAGCCATACTAGATCAAGTTTATACCTCGCTACGTCCATTAGTCAGTCATAACTTACGCGTACGCTTTAGCTTAAATTATAACGAAGATCTGCATCGTTTCTATATTGGCGATCCTGTTCGGCTTCAGCAAGTATTAGTTAACTTAGTTGCTAATGCGTTGAAATTTACCGATAGAGGATCTGTTGAGCTTAAAGTGGCTTGTACCCATGTCGATGATAACCATGAATACGGTGAAATGGCAGATCTAGTTTTTACTATCAGTGATACTGGTATCGGTATACCGGTGACTAAACTGGCGCATTTATTTGATAATGAGCCAGAGCCTTATCGTCATAAATCAAATGATTTACCCAGTGGGGGTTTAAGCCTAGCTATCTGTTCACGTCTTATTAATCTTATGCAAGGACAGCTACGAGTCGATAGTACCTTGGGGGAAGGTGCGCAGTTTAAAATAAATTTACGCTTACCTCGAGCTCATCAATTACGTGCACAGCACATTGTTGGTAGCAATGATCTGGCTGTCGATCGATTAGCGGGGTTGCGAGTGCTGCTAATTGAAGAGAGTAAAATTAATCAATTAGTATCGCAACAAGCGATGAAGCAGTTGCAGATGCAGGTATTTACTGCAAATACAGGTTTAGAAGCACTGAAGCTCATGGCAAAATATAAGTTTGATATTATTTATATGCAGATACCGAATGAGGGTGGTATTGCTACCACTAAAGTGCTGCGTGCTGGTAGCTGTAATAATCACACCCCTATCATCGCGCTGACTGAGGATGCACTCAAGTTTGATTTTATGAATTGTAGGCATGCACAGATACAAGGCTGTATTAATAAACCGCTATCTAAACAAGCTTTAATTGACGAGACAGTACGTGTGCTCGGTTTCGAAGTGCCAGTCTCTGATGTGGTATTACCGATCAATAAAAAAATAAAAACTGGCTCAGAAGAATCGATTTAATGGTGTATTTTTAGTTACTGGCGGTTTGGTTATGTAACCATCATGCTTTTTAGGGCAAGCTGCTCAGTAATATCAAGATTTAGTTCGTCACAAGCTTCTTCAAATGTTTTACCCAAATGGCAAATATACATTTCTATCGCGACAAGATGATT
>NZ_JASJHF010000150.1:0-26513 GCF_033791185.1 Moritella sp.
TACTTATAATTCAAAGAACTAATAGATAACAAAAAGGAATAACGATAAAAAGCAGGAGGATAGAGACAGAATAGATGACTAAACGTGATGAAAGTCACGAATTTTGTAAAATGGGTCATATCACTGGTGATTGACGATAAATCAAACTAGTACGATTTATCGATTCAGACCAATAACGCAGTTAAATAAATCGTAATAGCATTTGAGACAGTAATTAATTAACACTTTATAAAAATAAGCACTATTTTAATGAAGATACTCCAATCAGTGTTTTACATGCCGTTTAAGGTAACATTACAGATTAAACGGCAATGAAAAACAAAAGTAAGCAGCACTTAACACTGCTTAAATGCAAATTTACAGTACTATGTATGCAACCAGCTGAACACCGGCTAAAGCGAATACACCCGCCAGTACATCATCAATCATAATACCAAAACCACCGTGGGTATTTTTATCCAACCAACCAATTGGACCCGGTTTGACGATATCAAAGAAGCGAAACAGTGCAAAACCGAGGATAACCCACATCCAACCTTGTGGAGCCGCAATCATAGTAATACCATAACCGGCAATTTCGTCCCATACTATGGCGCCATGATCATGTACCCCCATGGCTTTACTCGCGCTTGCGCAAATATACACGCCAATAACTGACGCCAACGCCACGATAGCAATATATTGCCATAGACCTAATTCCAATACGCTAGTCATCAATAAATACAATGGAATTGCGGCAACCGTGCCCATCGTCCCTGGCGCTTTGGGCAATAGCCCACTGCCAAAACCAACAGCCGCTAAATGCACTGGATTGGCATAATTTAATTTTTGTAATTCTGGCGATAAAAAATCTTTTTTCATTGGAAGTGATCCCATCCTTGCAAAGCGAGTGTCGTTAATTGGTTATCGCTAAAATATTGAATTTGTTGTTCAGCTTGTTCAGCTTGTTCAGCTTGTTCAGCACTGACTATCTCACCAATAAGAGTACAAGACAAATCATGTTTAGCTATGGCTTTGTCCAATTGTGTTTTACGCTCTGGCGAGACGGTAAATAGTAATTCATAATCATCACCACCAGCAAGTGCATATTGCGGCCATAACGCTTTACTTACATAAGTTTGCAATGCCGTTGATAAAGGTAACGCAGATAGTTCAATATGTGCCGATAACGTAATACCAACAGCGCGACTCGAAGCTTTAAGTATATGCTGCAGATCTGACGCTAAGCCATCGGAAAGATCGATACAACTATTCGCAATGCCGACTAATGCTTGACCCGTACTCACGCGCGCGGTCGGCTTTTGATGACGGGTAATTAAAAATGCTTTCTCGCTATGCGTTAATGCTGCTTCATTAGTGGTTGCAAGCGTATTATTTTCAACATCAAGTTCAGTACGATTATCGGCATCGATTAATAGTTTTAACCCAGCGTTCGCATCGCCAATCGTGCCACTGCAGTAAATCAAGTCACCAACTTGCGCACCTTGCCTACGTAAGGCTTTACCTTGCTCAACAAAGCCTTGTAGCGTCAGCGTTAGCGTCATGTCGCCTTTAGTCGTATCGCCACCGATCAAGCTGACGCCATAACGGTGTAACTGCTGATGTAAGCTATCGCTAAATGCACTTAACCATGCACTATCATAACTCGGCAAGGTTAACGCTAATGAAGCCCAAGCAGGTTGACCACCCATTGCGGCAATATCACTGATATTCACTGCCACTAACTTATGCGCTATATCAGCAGGATCAGCATCGGCAAGAAAGTGCACACCGCTAACCATGGTATCGGTAGTCACGACGAGTTGCTTACCGACCGGCACAGACAAAATGGCACAGTCATCACCAATACCAGCAATGACATCATCCCGTGCTACCGATTTATGCGAAAAATATTGTCCAATTAAATCAAACTCGCCTGTCGCCATAGTGATCTTTCGTTCCATTATCTGTGTTAAATTAATAACGTTATTGTACTTGTTATTACTGCCTTTACGGTATTCTTTAGACATAAAAAAAGCCAGCAACCTGTGCTAGCTTTTTTGCATGAAGAAAATAATTAAATTATTTTTTCAAACGTAATTGCAATTTACTTACAATTTTATCTAATACGCCGTTAACGAATTTATGGCTGTCTTCAGCGCCAAAATCTTTCGCTAATTCGATAGATTCATTGATCACAACTTTATAAGGTACATCTTGACGCTTAGTTAGCTCAAAAGTAGAAAGACGTAAAATCGCTTTCTCAACCAAGTCTAAATCATCGATTGGACGAGATAGGAATGGTGACATTAACTCATCAAGTTCTACAGCATTTAAGCTTACACCTAATACAAGTTCACGGAAGTAAACTGCATCTGTGTCGCTAAAATCTTGCTCTGTTACAAATTGGTGCTCAATATTTGCAACAGTTTCTTTGGTCATTTGCCATTGATAAATTGCTTGTGTGGCAAATTGACGTGCCTTACTACGTTCCGAAGGTTTCATTTTTTCTCCAATGATACATCTAATTGATGCAAAACATTCACCATTTCAAGTGCACTTAGAGCAGCCTCCGACCCTTTATTACCAGCCTTGGTACCAGCACGCTCAATTGCTTGCTCAATAGTGTCAGTAGTTAACACACCAAATGCAACAGGAACATCATAGTCCATTGCAACTTGAGCAAGACCTTTATTACATTCGCCAGCTACGAATTCAAAATGTGGTGTACCACCACGAATTACCGTACCTAAAGCAATAATTGCATCAAACTGTTTTGTAGCAGCAACACGCTTAGTGATAAGCGGTAATTCTACAGCACCAGGAACACGAACAACAGTGATGTTGTCATCGCTAACTTGGCCAAAACGTTTTAGTGAGTCGATAGCACCTTCTAACAAACTTTCATTAATGAAGCTGTTAAAACGAGAAATAACAATTGCAATTTTTGCTTCTGGAGCAGGAACATTCCCTTCGATAAATTTCATGTGTACAAATCCTATATCACGGCACGTAAATTTACGGCCAATTTTAATTATTGAGAATCGACTGACGAAAGGGCTCGGATTGTACCAAGCTTTCGCCAGCAAGCAAACTTATTCTACGACTATCGCTAAAACTTATTCTAAGACAGCTCTAAAACTTATTTAGAGATATATTCGACAACTTCTAAGCCAAAGCCTGATAGTGAATGGTAGCGTTTGTCAGAGCTTAATAGCTTCATCTTAGACACGCCCATATCAGCTAAAATTTGTGAACCAACACCGACACGACGTGAAGTACCCTGCCATTTTGCTTTTGGCTGTGCTTCGCCTTTATCTTCTTGGGCAAATTGTTTTACTTTTTCAATGATATCGTTAGAGTTTTCTTCATTACCTAAGATGACCATTACGCCACCATCACGGCCAATACGCGTCATTGCATCATCTAATGACCATGAGATCTTGCTCGCGCGGTCAGTATGTAAAATGTCGGTCATGGTATTTTGTACATGCACGCGTACCAATGTTGGCTGCTGGGCAACAACATCGCCTTTACGTAATGCATAGTGAACTTGATTATCAATGGTGTCGCGGTAAGTCACTAAATCAAAATCACCGTGCTCTGTTGGTAATTTACATTCTGCAACGCGTTCAATTGTCGTTTCATTACTGTTACGGTATTCAATTAAATCAGCCACGGTACCCAATTTAAGGCCGTGTTTTTCAGCGAAGATTTCGAGATCAGGACGACGTGCCATTTCACCGTCATCTTTTAAGATCTCAACAATCACACCAGCAGGTTCGCAACCAGCTAAACGGGCAAGATCACAACCGGCTTCAGTATGACCAGCGCGTGTTAGTACACCACCGTCTTGTGCAGCCAGTGGAAAAATATGACCCGGCATTACAATATCAGCCGGTTTTGCATCACCAGCAACCGCAGATAATACCGTTACCGCGCGATCTGTTGCCGAAATACCAGTAGTGACGCCTGCAGCGGCTTCAATCGAAACCGTGAAGTTAGTTGAGAATTGCGCCGTATTGTCTTGAACCATTAAAGGTAGCTGCAGTTTCGCTACACGCTCTTTGGTTAAGGTTAGACAAATCAAACCACGACCGTGCGTCGCCATAAAGTTAATCGCTTCTGGCGTTACTTTGTCAGCCGCCATGATCAGATCGCCTTCATTCTCGCGATCTTCATCATCCATCAAGATAACCATTTTACCTAGGCGGATGTCTTCAATAATATCTTCAATACGACTTAGTGCCATGCTCATAGCCCTTTTATAACAATTAAAAACTGATCGTTAATAGATGTTTTACTTTAAAAATCCATTACTCGCAAGAAAATCCATGGTGATACCTTGTTCAGGGCTGCTTGATTCAGCGGCTTTATCACCTAGCATGATCCGTTCTAAATAACGGGCAATAACATCTACTTCTAAATTAACTTTACGACCGACAACATAACTTTCTATCGTTGTTTCTAACGCGGTATGCGGTACGATCGTTAATTTGAATTTAGCACCGTCAATTTCATTAATAGTTAAACTAATACCATCAATGGTAATTGAACCTTTTTCGGCAATATAACGGGCTAATTCATTGGGTGCTTTTAACCAATACTCAGTCGCGCGACCAAGTTTACTGATGTTAACAATTTCGGCAACGCCATCTACATGTCCACTGACTAGGTGACCACCCAGACGGGTATTTAAGGTTAACGCTTTTTCTAAGTTTACCTTATCACCAATTCTGTAATGCGCAAAACCAGAGCGTTTAATCGTCTCTAATGACACATCAGCGCGGTAACCATTGCTTAGTAATTCAACAACCGTCAGACAAACCCCATTGGTGGCGATACTGTCGCCAAGTTTTACATCACTTAAATCAAGTGTGCCACTGTCAACAGTGATACTCACATCAGCCCCTTTGGGGGTTAAACCAGTGAGCGTACCCACGGTTTCAATAATTCCTGTAAACATTAGTATTCCGGTTTTGCTGTAATACGAAGATCATCACCAACCTGCGTGATATCGGTAAAACTAAAGGTTGGCACTTGCGCCATTGCCGTTAGCTCGCTTAAAACTGCTAATCCTCTGGCGCTATCACCCATCAGTTTAGGTGCCAGGTAAATAATTATCTCATCCACCAGCTTATGTTCAAGTAATGACCC
Organism: Moritella sp.; assembly: GCF_033791185.1. Lineage (GTDB taxonomy): Bacteria > Pseudomonadota > Gammaproteobacteria > Enterobacterales > Moritellaceae > Moritella. The sequence goes on from NZ_JASJHF010000150.1 coordinate 5,137, forward strand.
TGCCAGCGTAGCCCCTGCTTCAACCCACAAGTCATTAATATTCTGCTGCGCTAGCGTCGTCATTAACTGGTTTAGATCTATGTTATGGTGACTATCTTGCGCAATTTCAATTCGCGAGAGCGATTCATTAGCCAATAGCGTTACTGGAGATTGATTTTTAGCACCAATATTCGTCTTATTTTCTGCATTATTAATCGTACTTTCCGCACTATTAGCGATGCTTTTTGCGCCATTGATCAACAGTATCTCACCGGGCTGATTAAATAACTTCAATTCTGCTTCTGACTCAGCGAGGTATGCATCTAGTCGGTGGTGATTATCTAAGATCACCCGTAGCGGCTGGCGTACCTGTTGAGACGGTGTAGGCATGTCCTGTTGTGCTGATGTTGATGCAGCACATTGAGATAAAGGATACTCTGCTTGGCTGCTACCTAATTCGTTATAACGTACATTGAGTGATGCATCATCGATAATCACTGTGCTTGCCGTTGATAAGATCGCATTAGCTTGGGCGCGGTAAACTTGCACATCAGAACGAGCCGCAGGACCGGTGATCCACTTACTCTCACCATTGTTAAGGGCTGTACGTCCGTCTAAACTAGCCGCCATTTTTAAGCGTACAAAAGGACGTTGCTCGCGCATCCGAAGAATAAAACCAGGATTTAGCGCATGCGCAGCTGCAGATAACAAACCAATACGCACTTTAATGCCTGCCGCGATTAACATCGCTATACCCTTGCCTGCCACTTGTGGATTGGGATCAACCATGGCAATAACAACTTCATTAACGTTGGCGCGAACTAAGGCAGCAGCACATGGTGGTGTACGCCCATAATGGCTGCAAGGTTCTAATGTCACATAACAACTAGCACCTTGTGCATCAGCACCTGCGGCGCGTAAAGCATGAACTTCAGCATGCGGTTCACCAGCACGTAAATGAAAACCTTCGCCGATGATTTTATCTGCTTTAACCACAACACAGCCAACATTAGGATTAGGCGCGGTGGTAAAACGGCCTTGTTGTGCAAGTGCGATCGCACGTTGCATATATCGGCTGTCTGCAGCATTGAATTGACTGGTTGAGACGAGTTTAGCCACTAGTAGGTCTAGCTCGGCACGAGATTTGTTTGGCATCATCAGTAAGGACTCAGATAAGGATTATTTGTCGAGTTTGGCAATTTCTTCATTAAACTCTTTTACATCTTCAAAAGACCGATAAACAGAAGCAAAACGTACATAAGCCACTTTATCGAGTTTTTTTAATACGTCCATGACCAGCTCACCCAGAAAACTGGATTCGACTTCACGTTCACCGGTAGCTCTTAAACTTGATTTAATCTGATTAATACCGAGTTCAATCTGCTCAGCCGCAACGGGACGTTTCTCTAACGCACGATAAATCCCATTAACCAATTTATCTTCGTTAAAAGGTTCACGCTTATCATCTGTTTTAATGATACGTGGCATAACTAATTCTGCAGTTTCAAAGGTAGTAAAACGTTCATGACATTTCGCACACTCACGGCGGCGACGCACCTGATGGCCTTCAGCCACAAGACGAGAATCGATAACTTTAGTTTCAGTCGCAGAACAAAATGGACAGAACATAAACAATCCTATTGAATAATATTATTCTGAGTTTATCGTTAAACAGCAGGCGGGTACAGAAAAGTGCAGATAATTTAGTAGAATTAATAAATAAGTTAACAAATTGTTGAATAATCAGCCGGTTTTTAATCGCCATATTAAGCATCTAAAAACCGACCTAAATCTATATTGTGATTATTCTGCGCTACGGTTCACTTCATTAACAAACTGGCTTGATGCATCAATACCTTGTCGCTCAAGTTGATCGAACCCCGCTCCCGATAAAGGTAAACGCGCATTGTGATTATAACTTAATCGGCTGAGCATTAACGCGGAATTGATTTTTTTTGTCGACGGCGCTGTCACTTGGCGTGGCTGACTACTGCTGCTAATTTCACTTTCAATTGCTTTAATTTGCTCTGCGCTCTGCATCAGTGCTTTATTTGTTGTTGCCGTATTTGTTGTAGCCGTTGTAGTGGTACGTGTACTTTGCCTACCAGTCGCTCGTCCTGACTGCACCAACTCAGATTTAAGGGCGACTTGTGACTCTTGCGCCGTCCTAAATAGCTTCTTGTTTATCTCAGCTAAGAACTTATTCTGCACCGGTACTGCTATTGCTTGTGGCTGACGTCGGCTCACCGCGTTACTTTGCTTAGAAAGCAGCGCCGATGCAACAATGACTTCAACTTCATCGGCGCGGTTTAATTTCTTTTTAATCGCGGCTAAAAAAGCATTTTGAGGCTTGGCCGTTGTCTTCGGTGGCACTTTAAGGACGGCACTCGTTCTAACGTCTCCTGGCAGCACCTCAATTTGTTCCATCGACTCTGTATTAACGGCTATCAATTGGATTTGTTGCTTAGCCAGTTGACGGGCAAGTTGTTGCTCAATCAATACCAATTGCGGGTCGCGACGGGTTAATACTTTTTCAGCTTGGCGCTCAACATTGGCATTAGCGATAATGTCATCGAGCCCATCGAGTAAGTTACTCGTTTTCATTGCAGAAAGATCATTAACGATGTCATCCATATCCGCTTGTTTACGGCTAGCACGACTTTGCGCGGCATTTTTCTCCACTATCTGACGTGGGAACTGGCTATAGTGCATAGTCCCATCAGCATCTCGCCAACTGTATACTTTAGCCAGTGTTGAATAGCTCATAGACCCGCAGAGCAATACCAGCAGTAAACGTTTATGATTCGTTATTGAATTCAGCATCATCCTTTATACCTCACCCTGTTCATTATTCTAACTTGAGATTACCTTCTCAAGTATCGCTTTCGCTATTTATTCAAAGAATATTCTAACCACAAAATAGAATCGCATGTTGCAATAATGTTAACACCAAAGGGGTGTGCTGCAAAATACGATCACGAAATTGAGCACTCCAGAGCTCACAGTTAAGCCAAAAAGAGCTTAAGAGCAATTAAATATCAGCGTATTGAAGATACGGTTTGCATCTGAATAACGGTTGGTTAGCTCTGCATTTTTGCCGTATTTACCGCAATGTTCTTGTGCCATATCAACCACGTCTATGGTATCTAATTGGCCAAGTTCATATTCATAAGCAGCACCATTTTGAGTTTGTGTTAATACATCAACTGAGCTGCAACCGCTCAGCAAAAGTGTCAAAAAAGTCACCTTTATGCCGCTAGCTAATGCTACTGACAGCTTTTTACAGACTTGATTTAATAGCGTGTTATTCATCATATTACCCATCCTTGGCCTATGAAATTAGATTGCTAGCCGTTCACAAGCTAACATTCGATGACCATTGATCATATGCTGCGAAGGCAATGAAAAAGCATGGAAATAGCATGATTTAAAGGTATGACTAAGTATTAACAGGGATGAGAAACAGGTCTGTATAGCTTTAAGGTAAGTATATAGATATGTAAATGTAGGAAAAAAAAACCGTAAATGACAAACTTAACAATGACATGAATTCAAGTTAAGTAGCATTTACGGTTAACAAATTAATCGAGTATTTATAGACCCAAAGGCCTACAAACTGGATTACTTGTGTAGACTATTTATAAACAGCCTATTTATATACAGGATAGTCGGCACATAGCGCTTGTACGTTAGCACGTACAGTTGCAGCAACTTCTTCATTACCGATGTTATCTAATACGTCACACATCCAACCCGCAAGTTCGCCAGCTTTATCAGCAGGGATACCGCGACGAGCAAGAGCCGGTGTACCGATACGTAGACCAGATGTAACAAATGGTGAACGCGGATCGTTAGGTACCGAGTTTTTGTTTACTGTGATATGTGCATTACCCAGTGCCGCATCAGCGTCTTTACCTGAGTACTCTTTGCCAATCAAGTCAACTAAGAACAGGTGATTTTCAGTGCCGTTAGAAACGATTTTGAAACCACGTTCTTGTAATACTGCAACCATGCTTTTCGCACAATCAAGTACATTTTGTTGGTAAACAGCGAACTCTGGTTCCATCGCTTCTTTAAATGCAACTGCTTTAGCAGCGATAACGTGCATTAAAGGACCACCTTGACCACCAGGGAAGATTGCTGAGTTTAGTTTTTTCTCAATGACTTCATCTGCTTGTGCAAGGATAAGACCGCCACGTGGGCCGCCTAATGTTTTATGCGTAGTTGTAGTTACAACGTGTGCATGCTTCATTGGGTTTGGATATAGACCAGCAGCAACTAAACCAGCAACGTGTGCCATATCAACAAATAGGAAAGCACCTACTTTGTCTGCAATTTCACGGAATTTAGCCCAATCAACAATGCCTGAGTATGCAGAGAAACCTGCAACAATCATTTTTGGTTGATGTTCAATCGCTAACGCTTCAACTTCAGCATAATCTAGCTCGCCAGTTTCAGGGTTGATACCGTACTGAACTGCGTTGTAGATCTTACCTGAGAAGCTTACGCTTGCACCGTGTGTTAAGTGACCACCATGAGCAAGACTCATGCCTAGTACAGTATCACCTGGTTTAACTAATGCCATGTAAACAGCAGCATTGGCTTGTGAACCTGAGTGTGGCTGTACGTTTGCGTAATCAGCACCAAACAATTGCTTTGCACGTTCGATTGCTAAAGACTCAGCAATATCGACATACTCACAACCGCCATAATAACGTTTGCCTGGATAGCCTTCTGCATACTTGTTAGTAAGCTGAGAGCCTTGAGCTTCCATTACGCGTGGGCTTGTATAGTTCTCTGAAGCAATAAGCTCGATATGATCTTCCTGACGAGTTACTTCCTGTGTCATTGCTGCCCATAATTCTGCATCATAGTCAGCTATATTCATATCACGTGTAAACATCCGTTTTCTCCTGATTGAGATTATACAAGTTGGTTTGTAAATTGCTTTGTAAATTGCTTTGTAAACTAAATTTCGGCCATATTGTAACGCGAGTGTTAGCAACTTCCTACTAGAATGACTTGAGAAAATTTCAATTTTGCGTGAAAAGGCTGCATTTTAATTTAACTTTGATCAAAACTGACTCCGCGGTTAAATTAATTCCGCTATAATGCAGCCCAATGACAGTTCTCAACCCTATTTGGAGAAGACAATGGATGAACTAACTCAATTATGCCAGACCCGTTCAGAGATCTACTGGTGGCTTTCAACAACCCTAGCAGCAGAATTAAGCGACGAGCAACTGGGTCAATACCAGTCTGCTGAAATCCAAGGTTTCTTACAAGGGTTAGCTGCAACACCAGCATTAACAGCCTCTGCAGAAAAGTTAATTAGCGCATTAGCGGCTGCCAACCTACGTAATGACGCACGTTTAGAACTTTGTGCCGATTACGCACAGATATTTTTAGGCAACAGTAAATCATCTGCGCCACCGTATGAATCGGTATTCACCAGTGAGAATGGTCATTTGATGCAAGAAGCGTATCAAAAAATGACTGCGCTACTAGAAGAGCACAACATCAATATCAGTGACAAATACAGCGAGCCTGCTGATCACATTGCTATCCAGTTAGACTTCATGGGTAACCTAGTGTTAAAAACCTTAGATTCTGAATCTGAGCAAGCGATCCGCGCTAACTTTGCCCTGCAGCACGACTTCTTACAAACGCACTTACTTAACTGGTTAGGTGATTTTGAAATGAAAGTGAAAGACTGTGATAAATTTGGGTTTTATGCGGCGGTAGTTGAACTGCTATTAGCATTCGCGCAACTTGATTCTGATTGGTTAGAAACTGAATTAGATTAATAGTAAGAGCGACCCCACCCTAGCCCTCCCCGTCAAAAAGGGAGGGGATAAGACAGCGCCAAGCCAGTGCAGCAATAAATTGGCAACGAAGTCTTAGCTCCTCCCCTTAGCTTTAGGGGGAGGTTGGGAGGGGGTCGTTTACTTTTACTCCTCCCCCCTATCTAAAATAAGAAGTTAGGGGGGAGTTGGAAGGGGGTCGCTCTTAGAACTGTTATAATTTCAAATCATGAATAAACGCTTGCAGATCAGCGCCAACTTCAGGGTGACGTAAACCATACTCAATAAATGCTTTCATGTAACCGAGCTTTGAACCACAGTCATGCAGCTTACCGCTAATATGGAAAGCTTCAACCGTTTCTAATTTCATTAGATCATCAATAGCATCTGTTAATTGGATCTCATCACCCGCACCTGGTGCTGTACGTGCTAACAAATCCCAGATTGCCGCAGGTAATACATAACGTCCTGCAACAGCAAGGTTTGATGGCGCTTTATCTTGCGCTGGTTTTTCAATAACAGCGGTCATAGGCGTCGATTCACCAGCGCTAAGTTCAACGCCACCACAATCTGCAACGCCATAACCAGACACTAAATTCATCGGCACAGGTTCAACCATGATCTGGCTAAATCCGGTTTCATCAAAACGACGCATCATGCAGGCTAAGTTTTCAGTTTTTAAATCGGCACTGACTTCATCCATCAATACATCAGGCAGTACCACGGCAAACGGTTCATCACCAATAATCGGTTTCGCACACAATACCGCGTGGCCGAGGCCTTTCGCAACGCCTTGGCGGATATGCATGATCGTCACACCTTTGGGCGCAATCGCTTGTACTTCAGCTAATAATTGACGTTTAACGCGGTGTTCTAGCGTTGACTCTAATTCAAACGAGGTATCAAAGTGATTTTCAATAGCATTTTTTGAGGCGTGGGTAACCAGCACAATCTCGGTAATACCCGCCGCGGCACATTCATTAACAATATATTGAATCAGTGGCTTATCAGCAACTGGTAACATCTCTTTTGGAATAGCTTTGGTGGCAGGCAACATACGTGTACCTAAACCTGCTACCGGAATTACCGCTTTAGTGATCTTAGTTTGCTTCAAGGTCATATCCTTTAATTGAGCAATATAGTTTTGACAAAGTCACATTGATAAAAGACGCTCGGCACGCCGTAAACCCATCCATGGAGGCTTAGGGCTGGCATCCCTGCCAGCAATAGCCAGCTTACTTCAATCAATGTGCCTATAGTTGTTATTTTAATCTTACAATAAGCTATTTATACGTTGTAAAAGTCACGATACCAATCAACGAAGGCTTTAACCCCTTCTTTGACTTTTACTTTCGACGTATAACCTGTCGCGTCAAATAAATCTTGGGTATCGGCATAGGTCGCGTAAACATCACCCGGCTGCATCGGCATAAAGTTTTTCTTAGCTTTAATACCTAACGAGTCTTCAAGTGCTTCAATGTAATCCATTAACTTAACCGGACTACCATGACCTATGTTATAAACCCGATAAGGCGCACTACTAGTGGCAGGGCTACCCGTTTCGACTTTCCACTCAGCATCCGGTGTTGGTATTACATCTTGAATTTGTAATACCCCTGCCACGATATCATCGATATAAGTAAAATCACGTAACATGTCACCATTGTTATACACGTCAATCTCTTCACCGGCGATAATGGCTTTGGTAAATTTAAACAGCGCCATATCCGGACGACCCCAAGGACCATACACAGTGAAAAAGCGTAGACCCGTTGTCGGTACGCCATATAAATGTGAGTAGGTATGCGCCATCAATTCATTAGATTTCTTCGATGCTGCATATAATGAAATAGGATGGTCAACACTGTCACTAGTGCTAAATGGGGTTTTATTATTTAAACCATATACAGAACTTGATGAAGCATAAACTAAGTGCTTCACTTTATTATTACGACAGCCTTCTAATACGGTTAAGAAACCTGTTAAGTTACTATCAGCATATGCCATTGGATTATCAATGGAATAGCGAACGCCCGCTTGTGCGGCAAGATGGATCACCCGATCGAATTTATGCTCAGCAAACAGTGTCGACACCGCATCACGATCAGCCAGATCAAGTTCAATAAAGCTAAATAACGCCGACTTGCTAGCATTTGCTAAGCGTGCGTGTTTTAAATTTACATCGTAATAATCATTTAAATTATCAACGCCAATAATTTGATGGCCTTGTTGACATAAAAGCTCCGCACAGCGCGAGCCAATAAACCCAGCAGCGCCGGTAATTAAATATTTCATGTGTTTTTCACTTCTATTTTTATAACTTATGTTTTTCAATGTTATTTATAATTAATGTTTTCACTTGTAAGTCGGCACATTAACCAAGCTCAAACATTACTATTTAATCATTACCAACTTAATCATTACCAGTTTAATCATTACCAAACAGGTCACGGGTATAGACTTTATCCGCTACATCAAGCAGCTCGTCCGCTAACCGGTTAGAGACTATGACATCAGACAAGGCTTTAAATTCATCTAGGTCTGTGAACACCGGCGATTTAAAGAATTCGCTTTCGGTTAATACCGGTTCATATACCACAACCTTAATGCCCTTGGCTTTAATACGCTTCATGATACCTTGAATCGATGAGGCACGGAAATTATCCGAACCAGACTTCATAATTAAGCGATAGACACCGACTACTTGCGGATTTTTGGCAATAATGGCATCGGCAATATGATCTTTACGTGTCGAGTTAGCATCAACAATAGCAGTAATTAAACTGTTCGGTACATTTGCATAGTTTGCACGTAATTGTTTGGTATCTTTAGGTAAACAGTAACCACCATAACCAAATGACGGGTTATTGTAATGACTACCAATTCGAGGATCTAACCCTACGCCTTGGATAATTTGACGAGTATCTAAACCGTGTGTTTCAGCGTAACTATCAAGCTCATTAAAGTACGCAACACGCATAGCAAGGTAAGTATTTGAGAACAGTTTAACCGCTTCAGCTTCAGTTGAATCAGTAAACAATACATCAATGTCAGTCTTAATTGCACCTTGAACTAACAAGCCAGCGAAGACTTCGGCACGCTCAGATTGCTCTCCGACAATAATACGAGACGGATGGAGGTTATCGTATAAGGCACTACCCTCACGTAAAAACTCAGGCGAGAATAAAATGTTATCACAACCAAGGCGCTGTTTTACTTCTTTGGTATAACCAACCGGTACCGTTGATTTAATCACCATTACCGCAGTTGGATTAATCGCCATAACATCTTTAATTACCGCTTCCACAGACTTGGTATTAAAATAGTTATGTACCACATCATAATCGGTCGGTGTTGCGATAATCACATAATCGGCATTACCGTAGGCGAGTTGTTTGTCCGTTGTCGCGATAAGATCAAGTTCTTTATTAGCGAGAAAATCTTCAATCTCATTATCTGAAATAGGTGATTTCTTATCATTAATAAGATTTACTTTCTCGGCAATAATGTCTAATGCAATTACGCGATTATGCTGCGCTAATAACACTGCATTTGATAAACCAACGTAACCTGTACCTGCAATGGTAATGTTCATGGTGTTGACCTGATGATGAATGGGAATAACTTGAACGATATTCTAGCATTAAATTATAACTACAAGTTAATGCTAGCATTTAAATCGTCTATGTGAGGACAGATGAACAAATAAAGCAACAGTTAAGCCGCTTTAGGAGGATATGCAGCATTAAAATAACTATTTGTCTTTTAGCTTCTTTTCTTGCTCTAAATACCACAAACCAGCATATTTATTAAAAGAGGACTGAGCAAAAATCATCGCCATTAATAAACCTCGGCTACCATCTAAGAATCCACCGCGGATAAAATAAACCTGCACAAAAGTCCAGAGAAATCGTAATACGGCAAAATAAATGCCTAAACTTGGTTTGTTATTCTTATGATATTTCTTAGTCGTCTCCCACGAATAAGTACGTGTTTTTTCCATCAAATGGTCAAATCCACGTAACGAATTATGCATTAAATAACCATGTTTAAGCGTAGACACTTTCCCCTCAGTTAATACATTTGCATGTACCACAACTTTAGTAATTTCAGCGCCTTCTCGTTTGAATAAACGTTTTGGAGCGCGTGATGAACGGCCATGCTTCATCAACTTATCCAGAATTAAGTTACCCCAAGGTAATTTAAACGCCACTTCCTTTAGATTTGGATCTGATAGTTGTTTCGTAATCTCGGCTTTCATAGCATCATCAAGATATTCATCAGCATCAATAATTAACACCCAATCACAACTGCATTGCTCAAATGCACGAGCTTTCTGAAAACCATCTCCAGGCCAATCTTCTGTTATCCAAATTTTATCCGTATATGCTTTTGCGATCTCAACAGTACGATCTGTGCTACCAGAATCAAACAAAATAATTTCATCTTCAAATCCTTTTAGAGACGCTAAACACGGCGTTATTCTCTCTTATTCATTTTTACTAATGAGTAGAGCTGAAATTGTTCTCATATCAAACCTTTTAATTTATTTTCAGATTATTATCTTTAGGCCAAGTATTTTACAGCAATTATGCATAAATAGAGAACAAAATAGCTTGATTAACAGACATGCAATCAAATCTGGTATATATTCTTGCTATAAAAATTTTATAGGAAGCAACATGAAAATACTCGTTTGTGCGTCATATTTACACGCATGGAATAGCATACGTCCAGAAGCTGAAATATTCGTTGAAATGGCCAAACAAGGTCATCAAATAACTATCATGACGGAAGGTAATGCCGAGTATGTGTCTCGCTTACGAGAACACAATATCAATGTGATTGATTGCTACCCGAGTAAAAAAATATGCTTTACCGCAATCAAAACCATTCGCCAAGAATTAGCTACTGGTAATTATGATATTGTGTATGCATTTAATTCCAAAACAATCCCTAATGCAGCTTTTGCTTGTATTGGTTTTGATGTTAAGTTAATCGCTTATCGCGGTACGACCGGTGGCCTATACCGCCATGATCCAAGTGCCTACTTAACCCAACTGCATCCTAGAGTTGATGGTGTGGTATGTGTTTCACAAGCGGTTCAGCAAGACGTTGTAAAGCGTGTATGGAAAAATAAACACAATGTTGTCACCATTTATAAAGGTCATCAATTAGATTGGTATCAAGTTGAGCCAACCAAACGCAGTGAGTTTGGTTTAAATGATGACAATATTATAGCCGTTTGCGCGACACACGTTCGCCCAAGCAAAGGCATTTCCATTTTAGTACAAGCAACACACTTAATTGACAATCCGAACTTTCACTTGATTTTAGCGGGTAGTGGTTATGAACCACATTTTGACGAAATTAAAGCGAGTCCAATGGCTGATAGAATCCATTTAATTGGTCATCGTAGTGACATCCCTTCATTAATGACGATGGCTGATTTTCAAGTGCAGCCATCAATCAGTGGAGAAGGCTTGCCCCGTACTATTATTGAAGCGATGGCAAATGGAACGACATCAGTAGTGACCACCACTGGCGGTTCGCCAGAACTGGTTAACGATAATGAAACAGGTTATGTCGTTGAAACAAACAATGCCCCAGCTTTTGCATCTGCGATGAATAAACTTATCAAAGATAAAGTCCATTGCCATGCGATGGGCAAAGCCGCACAGCAAAATTTAGCCCAACATTTCAGCTCTTCAGAAACAGTAAAACAACATTTAGCTTATTTTACAAAATTACTAAATGAGAAATAATATAATGAACATTTACCTATGCTCAACCGTGCGTCATTTGTTATTTTCTTTACTTCGAGCACAATCAGATAAAATAGAACAGCATCATATTTTCATGATCACAGATCAACAGACGATCAACCCTGAGAATTTTGAACCAAGTATATTGCCTGAGAATATTCATGTACATTTTATTCAAAGAGAGCAAGTTAGCGATTCATTTTATCAAGGTATGCAAGGCTACATTTTAAAAGCCGTTAGCATGAGAAATATCAAAACATCGGTTCGCTTTCAGCAAAAAATACACAATAAACTATTCATTGACACGCTAAACATAAATATTCCATTTTCAGAACAAAACCAGCTATTCCTATTTAATGATCGAAATAAGTTAGCTCGATTATTTAGACTGGCTTTTGCAGATTACCTGATGATTGAAGAAGGTATAGCTAATTATTTAAATATAGAGTTAAAACCTTTAGAACGGATCCTAAACCGAGTTATGTTTAACAATCGTCAATTTAGATATTTTGGTGATGACGCTCGCTGTAAAGCTATTTACCTATTGACGCCAGAAAAAGCACCTAAAGCGCTCCAACACAAAACTCACCTAATTAACTTTGTTGATCATGATTTTATCGAAACATACCTGTATCGATTTTTTAAATATGATTTGAAATTAAATTATAGTGTTATTATCGCAACACAGCCATATTTTGCTAACGGGCTTGATACATTAATTTATCGAAAAATATTTCAAAAATTAAAGGAGCATGGTATTTATTTTGCGATTAAATCTCATCCCAAAGAAAACTCAAATGATTATCTGAATATTTTTCCGGATACTGAATTTATTAACAATAAAATTCCACTTGAATTAATGATTTTTGGCGCTAAAGAAAAGTGCAATATTCTATCTATCTGCACATCAGCGGGGACAGGATTTGAAAATTATTGCCGACGTCTGAACCTCATTAGCGATGACGAATTAGATAATATGTTTAAAATATTCTCTATGTTTGCAGATGACAACTCACTCATTGATCAAAAAATTGAACAAAAAATTGAACAATTACTAGCACAAAAATAAAATTATTTTACGAGCCGTAACGCGATAGGTTCCGGCTCGTTAACATTCATATTTTGCGACTAATACGCAAGTTATAAGTTAATATTATCTAACAGGAATTCGATCCTTTCTTAGCTGAGCACTACAATCACTCGGCGTAAAATCAGTAAAATGGAAAAGACTTGCGATGCCGACAGCAGATACATTGGTTTGTGCTATTTCACTTGCATTTTTGGGGTTGCTAATGCCACCAACATAAATTACAGGTATTGACACATTACTCGCAACTAACTCCGCAAGAACAGCATCTCCTCCCGACATGGTTCCATCTTTAGTTACATTATTAATGATTAACTCACCAGCACCCAGTTCTTCAACCTGCTTTATCCAGCTAACGAGCTCAAGATCATCATTAATTTTTCCACCACTATAAATTAAATAATTATCGTTATCCTTGACCACATCAATAGAGACTACGATACATTGTGAACCAAAAATATCCGCTGACTCCTTAATAAATAAAGGATTTTTAATTGCAAAAGTATTAATAGCGACTTTGTCAGCACCTCTTGCTAATAAATCCTGAATATCTTTAATCGAGGTAATACCACCTCCGACAGTCAGAGGCATAAAGCAGTCTTGAGCAATCTCAGCAATCGTAAACTTATCAATTGCACGGCCTTGTTTAGATGCATCTATATCTAATAATACCAATTCATCAACGTTTCTCGTATTGTAGGTTCTTGCAACCGTAATTGGGCTGCCAAGATTACGTCGCTGATTAAAATTGATCGTCTTCAACACTGAAAAACCATCTAATAAAACAATAGGAATTATTCTTTTTCTTAACATGATTCTATAAAATTCCGTAAAAATTGAAGACCGACAGATTGACTTTTTTCCGGATGAAATTGTGCTCCATGTATATTATCTTTTCTCACATAGGCCACAACATCTTCACCATAATCCGTAAACGCGATATCTAGCCCTTGCAGATTTGTTATTTTCATTGCATAACTATGTACGAAATAAAAACAACTATTGTTTTCAATACCATTAAATAATGCCAACTCTTTAGTATTGACATCATTCCAGCCCATATGGGGGATAATTAAATCGCCATCAAAACTATTAATTCGTTCGACCGTAGCATCTATATACCCTAGCCCTTTCGCACCACCACCTTCAACACCGTTGTTAGCAAGCAATTGCATACCAACACAAATACCTAGAACGGGTACTTTTAAAGTCAATATTTGTTGATTGAGCGCCTCAACGAACCCTGAATTGAATAGTTTTTCAGACGCCGTCGTAAAACTACCAACACCAGGTAAAATGATCTTAGTGGCACCATCGAGTTGTTCAGGCAGCGTAATCAATTCATAATCAACACCTAAGTGTTTTACCGCTTTGATTACGCTGCCGATATTTCCAACCTGTAAATCTACAATTTTTAGCATCATCAATTATCCTGGGAAGAACTTGCGAACCAAATCACCTTTAACATCTTTAATCAATTCACCTGTATCTTCATTTCTTTCGAAGATCATTTTATTCGTGAATCGGTCTAAGTTATTAAAAAATTCGTGTTCCGTAATATCCAAGTATTCTAGAAAATCAGGAACATACTTCATAGGCACTTGCCCTTCAGTAGATTCTTTAAGTGCTTTAACCCCTTCTTCTCGGGTCATTCTGCCTGCGCGTATTTCAATGCATATCTGATCTGTAGCGCGACCATAACCATACTTAATAAATTTCATATAGTCATGTAAACCACCGATCCATTTACAATCTAGATTCTCTACATCGTTATGTGCACCTTCCACTGGACCATCAGGGTTTTTACTCCAACCAAGATCACAGCAAAGGTCAACATTACGTTTTGAGTCCCACTTTTCAAAATAGCCTAAGAATAATCCAGTAACGCCGACTCGATTTACCTCTTCATCACTAGGATAAATTAATGTTTTAATCGTATTTAACTCGACGCCATCATGAACAACATCAGAGAGTCTATGGCCACTCATTTGAAATTGTTCTAACCAGTTTCTATCGAGAAAGTTATTGCCTTTTTTAGCGGCAGGACCACCATATTCAAATTGAGAGTTTTCACCCCATATTAATAATGGAATATTATAGTTAACAGCTACGCGTATAGGTGCCGTAAAAATACCAATATGTTCAGGCCAGCAACAATCACCTAGTTTGAAAAAACCGATGCGTACTAGCTCTCTGTAATTTTTACGATTACCAGATATTTGTATTAAATCAAAACCTTGGTCTCTTAAAAAATTCAAGTTTTTCAAACCAACGTCTGTTAAATCACAAGGGGTATGCGTAACGCATAACGGATTCATCCCATATTTATCACGCATAGTAATCGCTTGATAACAACTATCCTTACCACCACTGACAGGGATAATACAGTCATACTGACTACCATCTTTACTACGGTATTTGTCTAGGATCACTTTAAATTCTTCTGCTCGTGTATCCCAATTAATTTCTGCATGCTTCTCTAATGCAGAATGGCAAGCATCACAAATGCCATCAGTAAAAACTTGTTCCGGTCTGGTCACTGGCATAATACATTTACTACAATATTGCATAATCTTTCCTTTCTCTGAAATTTTTTATTCAAATAGTCCAAATTTTAAAGGACTACCTTTATTAATTACTTTAATGGCTTTTTTACCAATAATACTGTCATAATATTTAGGTGCTAACCCAAACCCAGGTCTTATACTTCTTACATTTTCAGATGTAAGTGCCTCGCCAATAGATATATCTTTGACTGCATATAAAGACCGTCTGAATTTGACATTACCCAGCTCTGCTGCTGTTCTTTCATAGTTAACCTTCCCCATCGCCAGCCACGCCGTTTTAGAGTCTGCACATAATTGCGTTAACTCTTTGGGTTCAAGTGAGAAGCTATCATCAGCACCACCGCCATTACGATCTAATGTCACATGTTTTTCAATCAGGCATGCACCTAACGCAACTGAAGCAACTGCTGTAGCGTTATCAATCGTATGATCAGATAATCCAGACAGTACATCAAAACGCTCAGCTATATCAGCAATAGTACGTAAATTATATTGCGCCGCAGGTGCCGGATAACCACTGACACAATGCAAGACGACAAGTTCCTCACAACCATTATTCCTAGCTGTATCTATCGCTTCTTTTATTTCTTCTTGGTTTGCCATGCCTGTCGACATGATCATCGGCTTGCCAGTTTGAGCCACTCTACGAATTAAAGGTAAATCGATCAATTCAAACGAGGCAATCTTATAAGCAGGCGCATCCAATTCTTCTAACAAGTCAACCGCAGTGAAATCAAATGGTGAACTAAAAATTGTTATATCAAGTTCTTTTGCTTTTTCAAATAATGGTTTATGCCACTCCCATGGCATATGCGCACCTTTATACAGCTCATACAAACTTTGTCCATCCCACAAGCCACCATGAATCTGAAATTCATCACTATCACAATCCATGGTAATAGTATCGTGCGTATAGGTTTGCAATTTAATGGCATCAGCACCGGCTTTTTTAGCTTCTTCCATAATTTTGAAAGCACGATTGATGTCGCCGTTATGGTTAGCTGATAATTCAGCGATGATATAGGGTGGAAAATTCGGACCTATTTTGCGACCCGCAATAGTAATAAAATCGTTCATAATAAACTCAACATTTGATGTATACTAAATAACAGGCGTACGAATAAAGCTTTCGTCTGAAGTTCGTTGATAATTCGCTGATAAAAATAATTTCTGCGAAGCTATATTATCTTTAAAGACCGTTGCATGTATTGTTACGTGCGCATGTATATAATCGATATAATTTAAAGCTTGTTTAGCTAAGCCTTGTCCATAATAATCAGGCGATATAAAAATAGAAACCACATACTCCCCTGCTGTTAATCTATCTAGCCTTACCACCCCCACTCGAATCTCATTCAATTCGATAAGATAAAAATAATGATTTTTATCTATGACCTTATTAGACATCCAAGTCTCATGCTCAGAAAATGTCGGTATTGACGGATTTAATGCATAACGGCGAGTATTTTCATGGCATTGCCATTGGTATACGATATCGATATCGGTGTTGTTGGCGCGCCGTATATTGATTTGGCTTGCATCAATTGATAAGGCATTTATATTAGCCACAACACGCTTTACCCCAAGCCCATCACACAAGCCTAAATTAGTTGCTTTAAAGGTACTATAGCTGGCTTTAATTTGTTCAATCGCTGTTAATAGCTCAGCCTCAATTCGTTCTACATCAAGACTGATAGCGGCATTTACAGCACGCATTTTTTGACTAATTGTAAGCTGATTATCTGCCAGGGGAATAATAACAGCAGGAATGCCAAGGCAAGCTCTTTCCCACGTTGTAGAACCAGGCGCTCCAATAGCGATGTCATGTTCTAACATCAGATGAGCCATATTATCAACAAAGTCAATATGAGTAATCCATGAAAAACCATCACAAAAGGATTTAACAATCTGATAATGCGGTGCTCTCTCACTAAGTAATACGGTCACCTTGATGGCCTGTGCGGATAACGATAAAGCACGTAATACAGATAACGTCGCATTCGGCTGATCAATGCCCCCCATCGTAACTAATATATTAGCGACGTCTGAAAATGGCATTAACTCTAAGGCTTTTTCACGATAACCAGCAAACATCGGATTAAGCAATGCAAAATCACAACCCATTAACATTTTACTGCTAGGGTTAGTTAATTGATATTCTTGCGCTGTTCGCAATAAGGTTTGATCTAAAATTATATCCGCATCATGCTCTCTAACTAAATCATCAATAACAAATATTTTACAGCTGAGAGTATCTCGAACACGGCTCTGCCAGTTTTTATTTAGGCCATAGTGATCAACAATAACTAAGTCAGCAAAACCGACTTCATTTATAAAACTAGCCGCATCGACATCCCAAGACACTTGTAACCAAGCCGCATAATCGGCAGTATTTTGCGGAACAGACTCGTTCTCAACCGGAATTAACTCTAAAACCTTAAACCCTTTCGCCACAATAAAGTCAATTGAATGACCAAGTTGTCGGCGACAAGCAAAACGCACATGATGACCTTGCTGTTGTAACTCTTGTGCTAGCACTAGACAACGCATCACGTGGCCACTGCCAATATGTACCGATGCATCAGCGCGGATTACAATATTCATCACTATACCTTCATAACCGCATATAACGCTTCAGCAAGTTCCCAGTCTTCATAAGTATCAACATCCTGAACTCTTTTACGCGGTAACAAGATAGCTTTAGCTGAAGATGAAAAGATTACTTTTCCAGCCTTAAAGGCAGCTACCTTGCCCCAATAAAACTGCCCAGCATCATGATAAGCTTCTGCTAAATCTTGTGAGCGAGTATTTAAATGCTCCGGCTGCAACATCTCTACAGTGCCATGCCCATTCAATGCGATGGCTCGCTGTATAGGGAATGCAAATGAAGTGGCACTAAATGCGTAATCAATATTACTTTCTGATACCGCTGCTAATCCTGCAGATAAATCACCGGGTAATATAAATGGCGCCGTCGCATAAATACAACAGAGTAAATCAACAGCCATACTTTGCGATTCAAACCACTGTATTGTATGTTGAATGACATCCATTGTGGTTGCGTGATCATCTGATATATTCGCAGGACGTAAAAATGGTACTTCCGCACCATACGCTAAAGCGACATCAGCAATTTCTTGATCGTCTGTAGATACAATAATTTTATCGAAGCAACCTGATTTTTGAGCCGCTTCAATAGAATAAGCGATCATCGGCTTACCGTGAAATAATTTGATATTTTTGCGTGGAATACGTTTACTGCCACCACGGGCAGGGATCATTGCAACTCTCATTCAATATCCGTCGATAAAATACGCGTTAGCACCGACACTACTTCATCTTGCTGTTGTTCCGTCATAATGTGGAACAGTGGTAATGAAATAGCGTCTTGATAATAATGCTCTGCCGCAGGAAAATCACCGTGTTTAAAGCCCATTTTTTGATAATAAGGCTGTAGGTGCACAGGGATATAATGCAAATTAACGCCGATACCATTTTCGCGTAACGCATTAAATACTTGTGGGTGGCTCAAATTAATTTTATCCAGCTGTAAACGGATCACATACAAATGTAAGCCCGAATATGTATTCTCTAGTTGGAAAGGAATTGTGAGCGGTAATTTACTGAGTAGCGAATTATAACGCTGCGCAAGATGATGTCGCGCTGCAACGAACTCATTCAAACGTTGCATTTGCGACACACCCAGCGCAGCTTGCAATTCCGTCATGCGATAATTAAAGCCGAGTTCAATTTGCTGATAATACCAGGCGCCATCAGACTCACCTTGCATTAATGCAGGGTCGCGGGTAATACCATGACTGCGAAACAACGCCATTTTTTCCGCTAATTTATCACAATTTGTTAGCGCAGCACCGCCTTCGGCCGTGGTTACGATCTTAACCGGGTGAAAACTAAATACGGTGATATCAGAATAATCACCAGCACCAATTGGTGACTCTAAATAGCGTCCGCCGATCGCATGGGAAGCATCTTCAATGATACTAAAACCATATGCTAATGATAAAGCATGGATCGCTTTCATATCGCAAGGCTGACCACACAAATGAACCACGACCAGAACTTTAGGTAATTGCTGTTTAGCGTTAGCAATCAGCAATTTTTTTTCTAATTCAACCGGGCACAGGTTATATGTCTGTGGGTTGATATCAACAAAATCTACTTTTGCACCACAATATAAACCACAGTTAGCCGATGCGACAAAAGTAACCGGTGTTGTCCAGAGCGTATCCCCCTGACCTAACCCCAATGCTAAGCAAGCAATATGCAATGCTGAGGTTGCACTATTTACCGCCAATGCGTGTTTAGCACCTGTAAAATCGGTTAATGATTTTTCAAATGCAGGTACCTGAGGGCCCTGCGTTAAAAAATCAGACTGTAGAACATCAACAACAGCATCAATATCGGCCTGGATTATATCTTGCTTACCATATGGGATCATAATATTAGTTATACCTTAAAGTTTGCATCAACATGCTCAACAATTAAGTCTCGTAAGCCTTCAACTGTTTCCCATTCGGTATTGGTACCCGAGTTATATTTAAAGCCAAATGGTACTTTTTCCGCTTTATGGTGGTCAATATAGTCTTGTTCTTGGTAAGTGAACGATACTGATGGCAGAATTGCGTAATACGGTCCTAAATCAATGGTATTTAAAGAATCCGTATCCGTGATCATTTCTTCATGCAGTTTTTCACCAGGACGAATACCCACGTCTCTGATTTTACACTCAGGAGCAACAGCTTCGGCTATATCTAATATCTTATAAGAAGGGATTTTAGGAATGAAAATTTCACCGCCTAGATGGTTGTCTAATGCAAACATGACTAAATTAACACCATCTTGTAATGAAATATTAAAACGAGTCATTTCTTTATGAGTAATTGGCAATACCCCTTCTTTACGTTTATCTAAAAAGAAAGGAATAACAGAGCCACGAGAGCCCATCACATTACCGTAACGAACCACACTAAACTTAATGTCTTTAGAGCCTCGAATATTATTTGCGGCGGCGAATAATTTATCTGATGCAAGTTTAGTGGCACCATATAGATTAATCGGTGCACAGGCTTTATCTGTTGAAAGTGCGACAACATCTTTAACGCCACAAGCTAATGCAGCATGAATGACATTCTCCGCACCATCAATATTTGTACGTATACATTCCGTTGGATTATACTCAGCTGTATCAACTTGTTTAATCGCTGCGGCATGGATAATAACATCAACGCCTTCACACGCTTGCGTTAAGCGTTCTTTATCTCGCACATCACCAATGAAAAAACGTAATTGAGGATAATCATAAGCGGGATACTTTTGTTTAATAACTGATTGCTTTAACTCATCACGAGAATAAATAATGATCTTTTTTACATCAGAATAACGTTCTAAAATTGTTTCGATAAACTGCTTACCGAATGAGCCGGTCCCGCCTGTGATAAGTACTGTCTTGTTATTTAGCATTATTCCACCATATTTTATTAAAATTATAATCATTAAAATGATTGCGTTAACACGCGAGCAAACAACTGCGTTTTAACATAAATTTCGATATTCACCCGTATTTATTACGGTCATTATATTCTCCTTAAGCATAAAAATATAGGCTATAAGGGAGACTGCATCATAAGACCTGCGGTGACTAAAAAATACACTATAACCTAGCCTCAAATTAATTTTTCCCGTATTATCACGACAATTTTATAATTCACAGTAATAGGCTTGTTCAGCATGAATTTGTCACTACCAAATGACAGCCAGTCTAAATGGCTGCTCGCATCAACTATTGGTGTATGTCTTTACCCGATTTTATTATTTTTATTTCCGAAAGGCTATATAGTAAGCACTACGATCTTAATCTTGATCGCGATAGTTGCAGGATATTACAAACAATTAAGCTGGAACAAAAGTCTCACACTATTGAGCATTGCATTTGTAGCCTTTAGCTTTCCGCATCTGATCAATTTGCTCCAAGAAACAACCAGTGTTCACTATGTGAAGAAAATATTGCGTGGATTGCCATTATTACTCGTTGCTGCTTTTCTTGTTAAACATAACCCGAATAAAAAAATAGTCAGCTGGGCATTTATATTTGCTTTAATCGTTTGCTTTATCGGTATGCTTAATGCTCAGATGACAGGCTTAGATAGGGCTGATG
>NZ_JASJHF010000151.1:0-2673 GCF_033791185.1 Moritella sp.
TGTAAATACCGACCTGTTGGCATTTTGGTGCGCATGGCGCACCCTACCATGACATAGATTTTCCTTAACTTACTGGCATTGGTCTGGCATTGGGGCTGGCATTGGGGTCGGACCAGTGTAAGTGTCTGTAATGCATGAAAATAGCTTTCAAATTATATCTGTTATTATGCTTAGAAGGCTTATTCTATAGACAAAAACATAGCGCTAAGAAGCAATGAGTAGATATAAGAAAATTGCTTAAATACCTGTTTTCAGTAATAAAATGTACGGTTTAAGGTCTGATATGACTTATTATTTAAAGGAAAGTCTTTCGGTTTCAATAGGATGCTATGGTCCGACCTTAATGCATCTTAATGCATCCTTCTAACGGATGGGCTCGGGAAATCACGCAGATTATCCACTACTCTGGAAGAGCGGGAGTTAAAAGGGTTGATTAATCAGCACAGTCTACCCATGCCATAGCGTGAGATCAGCCGGCTAACGCCTGCATCATAGAGCTTATTTCCTCGTCCGACTCCTGTATGTAGTTCAGCACTGTCTCCCCATCAAGGTTCATACGTAATACTGAAGGCATTTGATCCAGTGTCTCCTGTACTTCATCTTTCTCCTGTTCAGCTTTGGCGAGAAAATTTGCCACGATAATAATATCGGTAAGATCAGCGTTGCCACTTATCACCCGATCAATCGATTCATGTTCATCCACCGCATCGACGATATGTGCAGGAAAACCCCAAAAATCAACTATCGCTCGACCTACACCGGTATACCAATCATTTAACAAACTCTCAAGAGCTACTTCATTGGCGATCAATTCTGGAGATTCGTCAGCCCGCGCCAGGATGTAAAATTTACCAATCGAGTGCAGTAGTCCTGTGAGCATGGCATCATCCGGATTGCATGTGCCTGGCACTTTTTTCGCTAGTACATAAGCCAATGCGCAAACTTTGATGCTATGACTTCTTATCTTCTTGATACGCATACTCAGTAAGCTACCCGTGGGCGCTTGAAATGCCTCATCGGCGGCGATTGACATCGCAGCACTCTGTACCATATTTAACCCAATTCGAGACATTGCGACTTTAACATCAGTCACTTCCATTGGACCACGTTTCATCATAGCAGAATTAGCCATTTTCAACAGCCGTACAGTCAACATGGGTTCGGTAAGGACGATGTTGCTCAATGAAGCGATTGAGATATCAGGATCTTTCAATGCTTCCTGAATTCGAAGAGCCGTTTCTGGAAATCGAGGCAAATTAAAACTATTGCTGGCCAACTCATCACCCAAAAGTTGGACAAATGCAAAACCGGAATCTACAGCTACGTCATTCATATCTTTTCCTAATACTGTGTGCCATTGACAATGTAATTGTTACAAAATTTTTGATTAGCGGAATCTACAGCTTCATACTTTAGTCTTTCGGCAGATACATGGACCAACTTTAATTATATTTAAAAATAGCAACAATCGTGGACAGACCACGAATAATCCACCATCTGACATCCATCGGTCTATTTGATATTATTTAACCACTCATGGAATAATTGTTAGCATCAAATGACGGGGTCAGGGCTTTTTTCGTGTGCACAATAAATGACCTGATCACATACTTGAGTATAACCAGTAACGGTTTAAAATTAGGCGTTGTAAAAACTGATGGTTAACCCCTCATTTGCTCGTTAATTAAACCGCGAGTTTTACGATACATTTTTAACCACCAGGTATTCAAATGATTCTCTCGTCAATTTTGCTTTTTTCACTAGCGGCTTCTCTCGGTCTGTTTTTAGTTGTGTTGGGTGTGCATTACCATCGTAGTTCGCTAAAAATTGGCTTAAGCCATGCGAGCATTGGGTTACTAGCATTAGGCTTATTGATGGTACAAATCATTAGTGGGGCGACAGATAAATACAATAATGTCGCTGCTTTATTAATGATCCTGGCGCTCATCGGTGGGCTTATGTTGTTTGCCTTACGCGAGCATAACAAGCCGCCACCAATGGTACTTGTCGGCATACATGCTCTCATGGCGCTGGTTGGTCTATTGGTGCTATTTATAGGATTTGACTACTAAATAAACGGTCAAAGCCCCTTAAATAGGATTAAAACTCACCAGTGGAATATGTGAGTGTTAATAATCAATCGGGGTCTGTCTCCATCCGTCATGGTCTGTCTCCATCTGTCAGAAAGCTGCCAACAGCATGCATTTCATGGATGTTTAGCTAAAAACCATAAATCCAGATGCTAATATTGAGGTAAGTGTGTTAAATTTTATCAAGTTAGAGCCGATATGATTTTTACGACGGGCACATCATCTTTTTAGTACCAAAGTAGTATTATGATATTTGAATTTAATAAGAATAAGCGGCCGCCGTATTTTAACCTGAAATTTCATAAGCTTATTTATATCACTTCTCTATTTTTATTCCATTCTATTGTCAACGCACAACCTGATCTGGTATTCAATATAATCGGTCAACCTCCTTTGAATACACCAGCTCAGGATGGTTTTATGGATGATGTCAGTCGTGAAGTTTTAAAACGCATCGGTTATCAACTGGTCATCATCCGTTTACCCGCAGAACGTGCATTACGCTCAGCGAATTCAGGATTTATTGACGGTGAAATGTGTCGCATACAGGGGCTCGATAAAATATATTCCAACCTGATTCGTG
>NZ_JASJHF010000152.1:0-23055 GCF_033791185.1 Moritella sp.
TGTTAATTATTTTATCGATTTCAGGATATTCTGAGCTATCAAATGTCGGCGTCTTACCTGCATCTAATTGCTTGTTGTAATCTTTCGCGATGACGATAACAAACTTAGATAACATCAAGATGGCGATGATATTTACCAACGCCATGAGGCCCATTGATGCATCTGCCATGTTCCAAATCAGATTCGATTTAGCAACCGCACCAAACATAACCATAGCTAATACGACAACACGGAAGATCCAGACGATTACTTTTGAATCACGATTCAAGAATAAGATACTTGTTTCTGCATACGAGTAGTTAGCAATAATGGACGTAAATGCGAAGAACATGATTGCAATAGCAACAAATGTATTACCCCAATCGCCCACATGAGATGATAAGGCATGCTGTGTTAATTCGATACCACCAACACCACCGGTATCACCAAGATCAGACAATAGAATAATCGATGCTGTCGCCGTACAGATAACGATAGTATCAATGAACACACCTAACATCTGTACATAACCTTGTGATGCAGGGTGGTTAGGGAATGGCGCTGCACTTGCCGCCGCATTCGGCGCACTACCCATACCCGCTTCATTCGAGAATAAGCCACGTTTAATACCTTGCATCATAGCAACACCAAGTGCGCCACCAGCAGCTTCATCTAAGCCGAATGCAGATTTAATGATTAACTCAAATACCGCTGGCAATTCTGAAATGTTCATTGCCACAACAACAAACGCAATCAGGATATAAGCCAATGCCATGAATGGCACGACGATCTCAGCAAATGCACCGATCACACGTAGACCACCAAAGATGATCACACTGGTGAATGCCACTATTACAATGCCAACAATCGTCTTGTCAAAACCAAACGCGTTATGCATAGAGTTAGCAATCGCATCAGACTGCACGGCATTAAACACTAAACCAAATGCAACGATTAGACAGATTGAAAATACAACCCCCATCCAACGACGGCCTAAGCCTTTTTCCATGTAATAAGCGGGACCACCACGGAAGTTGCCATCAGCATCTTTAGTTTTAAATAATTGCGCTAATGAACTTTCGGCAAAGCTAGTTGCCATACCGATAACTGCGATTAACCACATCCAGAATACCGCACCAGGGCCACCAGCAGTAATTGCAACAGCAACACCAGCAAGGTTACCTGTACCAACACGCGCAGCTAAACTTGTACACAACGCTTGAAATGATGATACACCTTCATTGCTGCTTTTACGGCTACCAGCAAGAACAGAGAACATATGAGTAAAGTGGCGGAACTGGATAAAACCTAATTTAACGGTAAAATACAAACCCGTGCCGATAAGTAAATAAATCAGTACAGAGCCCCACAACAAGCCATTTATAAAGTCGATAACTTCCGTCATACTTTCCCTTCCAAACTATTATTAAAATCTATAGATAGTAGTACAAATAACACCACCAGCTAAACATGGCGCGGAATATAACACAAAAAACCACTAAATTACTAATAAACAGGCTTTAAAATTATCGAACTCGCAATCCCCCCTCCCTAATGTGGTATATGTTTTTAAAATATATCACAGCACTATTTTCATAAAATATTTCATATCTATCCAACTTTAGGTCTTTTCCGTGAACTAGCACTCAAATACACACTAAATATGATCATGGGCAATAAAAAAAATGCTATAGAAGGTAGGTAACTATCATTACAAAGGTGATCCCATGGAAGGAATAAATCAAGTGTCGATAGAAAATACAAAAAAACCAACAAAATCGGTATCTAAACTTAAATGGCGTGAAATTGAAGCTATTAAGGATAAATTACTCTTGGAAAAAGAAATGGATGGTTATGACGATCCATTAAGTTACTACACGGATCTTATTGCTTAACAAAAAAGCCGCATTTAAATGCGGCTTTTTTAATATGACTTTTTATACTATTTGTTATGCCACTGTAACGACAATTTGCTTATTATACTAAACAAAGCTCTTCATCTACTTCATGCATAAATCCAGCTTCAATAATACGCAGCTTAAGTCGAGCATAAACGTCATTAAACATGGTCAGAGTTTGCACATCTTGTGTATCGCCATTTTTCCACAAATGTTCAATATGACACCAATCATCAGGGGTGAATTTGTCAGCCATTAGCGGCATCACCACATCCGTCTCATATTGAATATGAGAGCGCTGTTTATCAACAAAGCCTCTTAATTGCACCGCCAGTTCATCAAATGGCATCACAGAGTCAAGCTGGATCATATTTAAAGAATGTGAAAGTTCACGACTCAGAAAGTTTAAACTTTGATGTTCGCTTGCTAAGCGATTCGGCATATCAGCATCTTCAACATAATGCTCGAGGTAATACGCATAGATCAGGTCTTCTTTCGGGTGATGGTAACGATCAATGTAATTGCGTAAATAATTAACAATATCATCCATTAATTTAAAATTAACACCCTGCTGTTCAGATTCGAGTTCAGCTAGCTGCTCAGTTAGTACATTTAACAGTAACTCTACTTGTTCATGATCTTTGGTAATGAGAGATAACATATAAACTCCAATTTGAAATTATCTCTTACCACTTTATACCTATATAGTATTAGTTACTTTGATCGGGTTCACTTTTTATCTATAAAGTTATAATAAGGTTGGCGTCGTTATTGTCGGCTATTTAAAAATTATATCAGCGTATCAAGCGAACTCACTTGCCAGTTGATCGGTTTTTGCTGGCGCGCTTGCAAGCGCGCATTAATACCTGAAAAATGCTGACAACCAAAAAAGCCACGACTAGCAGACAGTGGCGATGGATGCACACCTTCTAGAACATAATGACGACTACGATCAATATGACGGCCTTTCTTCTTGGCATGATTGCCCCATAACACAAAAATAATCTCTTCATTTTGCTGGTTTAATAACTCAACCACATGATCAGTAAATAACTCCCAGCCCGATTTGGCATGTGAATGTGCTTTCGCTTGCTCTACAGTTAACACGGTATTTAACATTAAAATACCTTGTTGTGCCCACTCGACCAAGTAACCGTGATCAGGCGTTGTAAAACCATTAATATCAGAACTCAGTTCTTTATACATATTACGTAATGAAGGTGGGATCTTAATTCCTGGTAATACTGAAAAACATAAACCATGCGCTTGCTCTGGTCCATGGTAAGGATCTTGCCCTAAGATCACCACCTTGACATCTTTTAAAGGGGTTAATGAAAATGCTTGAAATACATCGTCTTGCTTAGGATATATCACTTTGCCCTGCGCTTTTTCTGCAGTGATAAACTTGTCTAACTCTAAATAATACGGTTGTTGCTGTTCGTGCAACAAAAATTCGGCCCAAGTTTTCATTGATGTTCCCCAAAGATTAGCATTGCTAAAAAGTTAATTTTATCGTAAAAAGCCCCCTTTAAAACTGTTTTGTCGTGAAATAGACTAAAAACGATAAATACCCAACGTTATGGAACAAAAAATGACTAAGTTTATTGGTGCACACGTATCTGCAGCCGGTGGGGTTTGGAATGCCCCTAAAAATGCCCATGATTTAGGTGCTACTGCATTTGCTCTATTTACTAAAAACCAGCGTCGTTGGGATGCAAAAGCGCTAAGCCCCGATGATATTCGTAAATTTAAAGCCAATTGCAAACGCTACAATTTTACCTCCGCACAAATTTTACCCCACGATTCGTACTTAATTAACCTGGGTCACCCAGAAGCGGAAGCATTAGAAAAATCACGCAATGCCTTTTATGACGAAATGTACCGCTGCGAACAGCTAGGCTTAACCTTGCTTAACTTCCACCCTGGCAGCCACTTAAAAAAGATATCGGAATCAGAAAGTTTAAAGCGAGTCGCCGAGTCAATTAACCTAGCACTGGAAAAATCAACCTCAGTAAAAGCGGTGATTGAAAACACCGCAGGTCAAGGTACAAACTTGGGTTACCGTTTTGAACATCTCGCGGAAATAATTGAGCAGGTTGAAGATAAGAGCCGTGTGGGGGTGTGTATTGATACTTGCCATACCTTTGTCGCAGGCTATGACTTACGTACTGTTGCCGCTTGTGAAAAAACTTTTCATGATTTTGACACCATTGTCGGTTTTGAGTACCTCGCCGGTATGCACATTAATGACAGTAAAGTTGAGCTTGGCTCGAAAGTTGATCGCCATCACAGCTTAGGCCAAGGTTTCATTGGTGAAGAAGCCTTTAAATTTATCATGCAGGATGAACGCTTTAATGGTATACCTATGGTATTAGAGACAATAGATGATACTATTTGGACTAATGAAATTGCTTGGTTACAGCAGTTAGCCGCAAATAAATAAGATATAGTAATACAAATTATATCAATTGTTGGAAAGCCCAAACACGCGGAGCCGAGTTTGGGTATCAAAAGGATTATCAACGAGGATTGTTGATAAAAAATAGGGATGTAATTTGAAATACTCAATAGAGCTAGTACCCCGTTCGTGGGAAAACTTAAATGCAGAAGTCGAAGAAGTTAGCCAGTTTGATCAAATAAATACGCTAAATATTCCAGACTTACTTCGCTTTGATGTTCGTAGCTGGGATGCCTGCGATCATCTCCAAGATAAATTTGATGAAGTGATCCCACACCTGCGTGCAATCGATTTTGACCTAAAAAACGGTTTTCCATTAACCGATTTTTTCCGTCATAGTAAGATCAATTCAGTACTTGTTGTCGAAGGTGATCCACCGCAGGATATTTCACATCGCACCTACCGCAATACCTCATGTGAACTCATTCGTATTATCAAAAAAGAACTGCCATATATGAAAGTTTACGCTGCTATTGATCAATATCGAACCAGTATGCGTAAAGAACTCGATTATATTCACGATAAAATCGATGCCGGTGTTGATGGGTTTTTCACCCAGCCATTTTTTGATTTGAAGTTTCTCGATGTATACATGGATATGTTACAGGGAACTGAAGTATTCTGGGGGATGAGTCCGATCCACAGCGAAACCAGTAAATCATACTGGGAAAATAAGAATGATGTTGTTTTTCCAAGTGATTTTGAAGCAACGAAGGAATGGAATATTAATTTTGGCCGAGCAATGATCAAAAAAGTACAAGCCAAAAATGATAATGTCTACTTTATGCCGATTAGAGCCAACGCAAATGAATACCTTAGTAGACTCCTCGCTGAAGACTAAAGTTAGTATATAACGAACAATAAGACTTTAATAAAAAACCACTTAACTCATGCTTAAGTGGTTTGTTTTTTATCTTCTAATTCCGCAATTAAAGCATCTAGCTTATTATTCAACTGCGTAATTTTATCCCCCTCAAACCCCGTTAGTTTAGTATATGTCCGCTGAATTAATTTTTCTAACCCATGTAATGAAATATGCTCAGCCGTCGCATGTAGTTTAAATGTGCTATCTACTTTTTCACCTTGGCGTAACAAATCTTCAAAAATCATTGACGACTTTTCCCCCGCGGTATTAAGTTCATCAATACTATGGCTGTACGCACCGAGTCCAGCTAACCAGATTTGTCGCACAAAGTTCATTTTTGCCGCTAGACTAACTTCAACAACGGCAGTATTACTATCGGTGTCACAAGTAGAGTCAATATCGATGTCACAAGTAGACTCAATATCGGGGTTATAGATATCATTAATAGCCGCAAAGTTATCAATTAATACATTCTTATTAACAAGATCATGTGTTGAATTACTGTGTTTATTATGACGCATTATGCAATCTTATCTGTGATACTAGGAACTCTTAAGCATAGATGTAATCGCCACAAATGAGTGTCAAAATTGCCGCATTGTGATCTTGATAACAAAAGAAACTCAGCATCAAAAGTAATAGCAGATCGTATGCATAAACCATGCAAGCGCCCATTAATCAACTCATAGTTAGAAATTGTCTGATATGTTTTGATATATCATTGATTTGTTGCGGCGTAACCGTATGCTCAGCAGGATAACGACTGTAGTTAGGTGTATAACCGAGTGCTTCTAAATGCTTCATTGCGTCTAAACCTAGCGATTCTGCAACAATAGGGTCAGCACTACCATGATATACGTGGATAGGTAACGCGAGGTTATGTTTATGTGGCTCCACTGTCTTATGTGTAGCAAAATAACTAGACATCACCATCAAGCCAGCCAGTGGTGCCGCGAAGGTCAACGCACTTTGATAAGCAACTGCACCACCTTGTGAAAAACCAGCCACAATAATACGCGAACTATCAATACCACGGTCGATCTCTCGCTGGATCAAGCGCTGTACTTGCGCAACACTGGCCATTAAGCCTGGCATATCTATTTTTCGTTCCAGCGTCATTTCTAAAATGTCATACCATGCAGGCATTTTGTAACCGTTATTAATCGTTACCTTTATCTCTGGTGCATGTGGAAAAATATAACGAACTTGGTGTTCTTTCGGTAGTACGATCATTGGCACAATAGGCGCAAAATCATGACCATTAGCACCCAATCCATGTAGCCAGATAACACTCGCATTCGCAGCTTGCTTTGGTTCAATTTCAACACACGATAAATAAGTCATTACGTTTCCCTAAAATAAGTCACCCTTAGCAAACATGTTATCGTATAAATTCACAACGAAACAACGATAACCATGTTAACTGACAATAAAGTGGTTATAATAGCGAAGTTATCTTTATTTATGGTGAGTTATTTAATGAGAATTTGTAGTGTTGAACTAGCAGGCAATGAAGTAAATCTATGTTTCCTATCTTTAAAAGAAGGAATGTTTGAACTTATTGAATGTCGTAAAAGAAAAATTACCTTAGCAAGTTCAACTGAAGCGTATCAAATGCGTCAGTTTCATAAAGAATTTGCCCAGCTAATGACAGATTATAAAATTGAACATGTTGTGATCAAAGAACGACTAACCAAAGGCAAGTTTAGCGGTAGTTCAACCAGCTTTAAAGCTGAAGCAGCGATCCAACTGGTAATGAATGTTGAAGTGAGCATGGTTTCACAAACGTTCTACAAACAGCTACTACAAGATCACCCAATCTTTGTTGATTTTGCTGAAACCGGTCTGAAAAAATTCCAACAGAATGCATTCACACTCGGTTGCCTATTCTTAAATGAAAAAGCAGCAAATAATAGTCTTTAATCTCAGGTTAATAGCTAAATTATAATATGGCGAGCAGACTAAACTTTTTTAGCCTGCTCTATTCTACCGACCATAACAGACATCGTTAGGCAATAAATAGCTCAGGTTGGAGCAATTTAATTTTATCGACAATCTCTGCAGGTACCGGCATTTTCTTATGCGCGCGATAATCCACAAACACGATCACGCCTTCTCCTTCCGCAACAACCCGTTGTAAAGTATTACTCCAAACCGCATACTTCATGATTAGCTTATGTGCAGCAAACTCAGACACTGTCGCACCAATTTGGATAGTATCCGGTGATTTTAACGGCGCTTTAAAACGGCAATTTGTCGCGGCCAAAATAGGGCCAATACCATGTGTTTGCATGTATTCCATTGCTTGTATTTGTTCAAAATAACCAATTCGTGCTTGCTCAAAGTAGCGAAAATACACGGTGTTATTAACATGACCAAATGCATCCATGTCGCCCCAACGTACAATATCATCAACAATAATGGGATACTGCTGTTTAAATTTATCTATCATATTCATTCCTTAAATGTACTCAAGATGCTAAATCAGCGGCCCAAATCTCGCAACGATAGGGTTATGGTCCGATGCATCCGTCGCATAAGATGAGGCACTTAACTGTCGCATACCTCTAAAATAAATATCATCAAGCGGATTACCAAATGCCGATTTACGCGCGTCATTTTTATAAACCAATTTCTGCAGCTCAACACTGGTCGTCATGTCATGCAACAGGTTTAAACGCTTATTGGTCCAAGTATTAAAATCACCGGCCATGATCACGGGACCATCATGCTGACGGATCACTGCAATAACGCTTTCTAGTTGTTGATTAAACTCATCGACACCTAAGGTAAAGTTAATCATGTGCATATTTGCAACCAGTAAAGATTCATCACTGCCAGCCCAAGGGTAGTAGCTAATCAATGATGATTTAGGAAAGCGTAACCAAGGCTCTGTTATTGTTTGCTTACAGACAGATGTAGGGGCAACACGGCTGGCCGTTAACACGCCCATGGATTGATCATAAACACTAAATGCTTCGACTTGTGTCCAACTCAACGCGTGTTGTTGCATTAATTGCTGTAATAAAAAGCTCAATTTAGCTTCTTGTAACACAATTAAATCATTTTGTTCAATTAACGACGTCAGTTCACCACGCCAGTTATCCTCTTCTTGCTTATAAATATTCCAATCTGCAATGCTGAATTCTACCGGTAATTCGTCATTAGTCACTGCGGTATTGTTTATAAATACCGGGCATGTGGCCATCGTGTCCGAGGTAAAAAAGCCTTGTTCACTAGGCGCAGATACCACGCCAGCAACGTCCCACGAAGAATTTAATTTAGGGGTCTCGGCAATATCAAAACAGCCCGACAAAGAAAAGGCCAGCGTAGAAATAATAGCCATGCGAGAAAAGGAATAATTCATATTAAAGTCACGTAATCAAAATATGCTTTATTATACGTAATAAAATAGGATTAACTCAAAACTAATCGAGTAAATAAACATTATTATCTAAATTAAAGCCGATTAATTGGCGAGTTCGCCGTTAATGAATACTCACTAACGGCAATCAACCAACGGTTATACTGGCAATTACGCTAATAGTCCCAACATCGAAAGTACTTGGAAACTGACAACGCAAACAGCAAATATAAGTACGACAGCCATACGAGCATGCCCACCAACAACAAGAAAATCATTGCTAGGTAAATGCTTACGAGCTTGAAATGCCAAAGCGACAGGTGTGAATAAGGCGAATACTGCTGCAGCAAAACCCGCATAACCAATGGCATAGATAAAGCCATTCGGAAACAATACCCCACCAATCATTGGCGGTACAAAGGTCACTAATGCGGTTTTACTGCGACCTGATAAAGTGTCATCAAGTTTGAGTAAATCAGTTAAGAAATCAAACAAACCTAATGCCACCCCCAAGAATGATGTCGCAACAGCAAAGTTAGCAAATAACTGTAAGGTTACGGCTAGGGTCGCACCAGATCCTGCAGATTCTAATGCCGAAACTAACGCGCCCATATTACCGCCTTGTGCAATAACATTCGCAAAGCCGTCACGACCAATAACGGTAAAGCTTGCTAATAACCAAATCAAATAGATCGCAAGCGCTAACAAGCTACCATAGCGAATGGAATTAACGACTTTAGAACTGTTTTTATTATAATATTTAACCAAGCTGGGGATATTAGAATGAAAACCAAAGCACACCATTAACGACGGTATTGCCGCCCAACTATAAGGCAAACGTTCGGTCATTTCAGCAAACGGCTGTAATAGCGAAAAGTGGGCTCCACTCAATAAGCTGTAAATGGCAATACTAAACGTGATCACCATGCCACCTAACATCGCAGACGTAAAACGGTCCACAGCTTTAGTGCTAAAGCTAACAATCAGACCAAGCAGCACAGCAAAAACAAAACTGGCAACAGACTGCTCAAGCTCAATACCCAAACTAGATTGCAAGCTGTGCCCCAACATTGAGCCACCACCTGAAATGTAGGCATAAACCAAAATATAACTCACGAACAACACAGATAAACCATTTAGCATGCGCAATGACGTTGGTAATAATGCTTTAGTCATTGAATCAAAATTAACGCCATGTTTGAATTTTTGATTCGCTTCAAGCAGGTACAATGCAGAACTGTACATGCAATACCAAGATACACATAAGAACAATACCGCCCAACCAAACCACATATTTGAGGTTAATACGGGTAAAGAAAACATCCCAGCACCAATACTGGTCCCCGTAATAATAAATATACCACCAAGTGAAGATGGTTCTGCTTCCTGATTTGCTGTCATAACGTCCGACATATACCTACTTCCTAATTAGTAATGTTTGTAATAAATTTTTTTCTTTATCACTCATCGATTTCAAATTATTTGAACCGCGAGTAATAGTGGCAATACTAATGCCGTGTATTTTAGCTATTTCACGCTGTGATTTCTCAGCCAGTAACAGTTCTTTATAAACCAACGTTCGTGCATTAACAGCGTTTAGCTCTTCAGCTGAAAACAACAAGGGTAGAATTAGAGATATATCATCCTCACAGGGTATATTTCGGAGTAATTCATTGATCATAACCAAACAAACCTTACTATTAGACTGTAATGGTGTAATGGTACAGTATTACACGCCTAACCATCAAGTTTAATTTTATATATCTCAATAATTAGTGTTACATAATATAATCAACAATTTATCAAATAAATTGCACGAATTTACACCTAGAGATACAATATCCAATAATATTTTATTCTTATATAAATAGATGAATTTATCTAGGTACACGAATAATTTAGTGATCCATACCTGCGATTAAAATTCGATTGTTTATCTGTTTTAGCTAAACAGGCATTTGAGCAACAATATAATAACTAACGCTTTAGTACCAAGGACAATAAATGTTTAAAAAAGAAGGTTTTGGCACTAAATTACGTCAGACTCGCAAAGATCATAAACTATCTCAGTTTGACTTCGTATCGCAGTTGGCTAATTCACATAAAGAGTTTGCCGCTCTTTCACAGACCACATTGTCTCTCTGGGAAAATGGTAAACGTGAACCTTCTTTTTTACGCCGTATCGCTATCGCTCGTTTTTTTGCTGAGGGCTATGAAATGAGTGAACAAGAAAAGAAATTTGTCAGTAAGACCAAAGCTACTGAAGTGGGTGCGAGACCGTCTTTCTACCCTGTTAGTATCACGGATATTGTTATTATTGATTATACTCACCTATCCCAAAAACAAGCCGATGTTGTAAGCCAAGGTCACGAACACTTTTATAGTGAACCACTAGCAGAAACAATGGCCGCATTTTCAGCGTCACATTATTCGGTCAGTTTACTAATGAATGAGAATGCCATTGTCGGCCACTACATTTCGAACAATGCTGGTTTGATCGTGTCTTTCTGCTTTATTGACAACAGTGTTGCCTTTAAAATGGTATTAGATTTAGATGGGAAATTTTCATCGGTTGTATTGCCAACTAGAACGCCAGCGATCGCATCATTCTTTCAAGATCTCCACTTTGAACCGTATCCAACTGTATCACGAATCAAGTTTTATAAAGGTAACTTAAAAGACCTTTACAAGAACCCGTTCTTTAAAGATTTACTCAATAACAACGCGGATTTAGTGCGTTTTAGTAAAGCGCAAAAAGGTTAGCTGCATAAGTTATTTTGAAGTAACTTTAATTACGATCACCACTAGATAATTTGTTATAACAAAAAGACCCAGCTAACTAATTAGCGGGGTCTTTTTGTATTTATCTAGATATTAATTCAGATTAAAATCCCATGTTCATTTGTGCAGATACGATCCAAGCAGTTGCTGTTGAAGTGAATGGTACATCAGAAAATCCAGCTACAGCACTTTCCTCTTCAAATTGGACTTCTTCACCTAGAATATAAGCAGCACCAAGATCAAAGCTCATCGTCTCACTTGCAGCATAGCTCATACCGGCTGAAATTTGATGACGACTTGTATCAGGCATTACTACAACTGCTTCACCAGCTTGCTCATCATAAGCATAACCCATACGTAATGTTACAGACTCAGATACATACGCGGTTGCGCCTACTGCATAACGCATGCTATCAGAGTAATGTAAATCTTTTTGGAAACAAACACCATCAGCGCCCATAAAACTGCAATCCGCACTTGCTGCTTTAAGCTCTTCTAATGCGCTCCACTGTGTCCACATAGCACTGTAGTGAACAGCAAAAGTATCGGTTAATTTGTGATAGCCAGCTAATTCAGCTATTGCAGGAAGGGTGATATCGACGTTACCAGTAACTGTATCACCTGTTGTTGGAGAAAAAACGCCACTACCCGTAAAATCGCCTTCAAAGCCCATGTCAACAGCTGAACGATAGGTTAATGCTAAAAGATTATTATCATTAATAGTAAATAATGTACCGATATTCCAACCATGACCAATTGCATTACCACCCATATCAAAAGCACTATCAATTGTTACAGGGCCCATTTCCATTGCAAAGCTTTTATCCATGTCGGCTTGACCGACAACTAAATCATAACCAGCACCAACACTTAAGAAATCATTGATTTTATAAGCAATATTAAAGCTACTATCGATAGTAATAATACTTGTCGTACCGCCAATATCGCCATAACTAAATTCATCACTAACTTCAGTGCCAGTCCCATAGTTAGAGAACATTGCAAAACCAACCGCTACTTTATCATTTACAGGTATAATCGCCGCAAAGCTTGGTACAAATTGATCTGGAGCATAATCTTCCTCAGTCACAGATACGGTCTCTTCTGTACAACGCCTAGAACACGTCGGGTCTTCATTACGAGTAAACGAATAATCTGTATTCACATCAGGGGCAATGAAAGCGAGTTGACTTGATACCGTAGTCTTATCAAACATCGTCATAGCCGCCGGGTTTTTAGTGAGTACTAAAGCAGTATCAGCGATTGCACCGTCACCTGCGTTAGCACGGCCCAGACCTGTGGCTGAATGTTCGCCAACTTGAAAACCAGCAGCAACTACAGTTGTAGAAGCAGTTGCGAATGCCAGCGCGATAGCTGAACTAAGAGTCGAAGTCACTTTCGAATTGCGTTTCATTACAAAGATCCTGTTGTTTTTATTGGGTATACAGTGGATGTTAAGGCATTGTGATAGAGGCTGATATTTCGTTTAGAAAAAATTGCCCCCAAACGATATATTTACTTATAAATAGAAGATTTTAGTTGAAGTTAACGAATTTTATCGACACGATCGCGACACAACAATTAGAGCTAAAGCTCCATTGTTGTATTTTAAATAATAAGAAAAATCCTACTAATTACAGCTACAACAGGTATAAAATTTACATATTTCAGTGCCAATGCACGAATGTGTTATTATAATGCCCTGTTTGTGATCCCATTCGACGATGAATCGCCTATGCGGTTAGTCGTGATGCGAAAATTCAACAATAAATTACAACTATCCCAAGTAAATAACGACAAGAGCCATTAATAATGATCAACCAAATGTCCGTCCTTCGTTCTACTATTCATCCTGACGTAACAGCCCCTCAAAATACTGACCAACGGATTGCTGCACGTGGCATCATTACCCAAGGCGAAGAGATCTTACTGATCTTCACCGCACGCTATCATGATTACAGCTTACCCGGTGGCGGTATGCATGAAGGTGAAGACATTGTTACCGCGTTAATTCGTGAAGTAGAAGAAGAAACAGGTGCTGAAAATATTCATAACGTAGTCCCTTACGGTTGTTATGAAGAAATGCGTCCTTGGTATAAAGGTGACTTTGACAGTATCCAAATGCTTTCTTACTGCTTTACTTGCGATGCCAACAAACAGCTAGGCTCACCAAGATTAGAAGAAAATGAAATAAAGAATGGTGTGAGTGCGATGTGGATCAATATCCATGAAGCGATTGCCCATAATCTTGAAGTAATAAAAAGTTATCCAAAAGCGGGTCTATCGATTAAACGCGAAACCTATCTGTTACAGAAAATAGCAAAAGATATCGTTATAAAATAGTGATTTGGCTTCATAAAATCGTTATATAATTATGATTATTCGGGCAGTGACCTTTATTGTATTCTTAACTTAAGGATACAATTCAATAAAGGTCTAACCTATGCAACCAGAATTTAAATCACAAATTGATATGCTACTGTACGGCCTCGATATTATGACAGGCCTATTCATCTTAGTACTCGGAGTTGGGGTAATCAGTGTTATCTACATGTATATAGTAGATAAAGCACAAACCAAACAAGCAATACGCCACAACTACCCCGTTATCGGCCGATTTAGATATTTATTTGAAAAACAAGGTGAATTTTTTCGCCAATACTTCTTTGCACAAGATCGTGAAGAAATGCCTTTTAACCGAGCTGAACGATCTTGGGTATACCGCGCAGCAAAAAATGTCGATAGAACCGTCGCGTTTGGATCCACGCGTAATCTCGATCAAGTTGGCACCATCATGTTCATGAATTGTGCTTTTCCCACGCTCACTGAAGATGCTATCCCGCCGCAAACGATCACCATTGGTCCTAACTGCGCTAAACCATACCTGACCAGCTCAATATTCAATATTTCGGGCATGAGTTACGGGGCGATTTCAAAACCAGCCGTATTAGCATTATCGCATGGCGCTAA
The DNA here is from genome assembly GCF_033791185.1 of Moritella sp. Lineage (GTDB taxonomy): Bacteria > Pseudomonadota > Gammaproteobacteria > Enterobacterales > Moritellaceae > Moritella. The sequence continues at coordinate 14,316 of NZ_JASJHF010000152.1, forward strand.
AGAAGCGGGCTGCTGGTTGAATACTGGCGAAGGTGGGTTATCCCCTCATCACCTTGCTGGCGGTGCAGATCTGATCTATCAAATAGGCACAGCAAAATATGGTGTCCGTGATAATAATGGCCAGTTAAGTGATGAAAAACTGAAATCACTTGCTGAAATAGAACAAGTAAAAATGTTCGAGATCAAGTTAAGCCAAGGCGCTAAACCGGGTAAAGGCGGCATTTTACCTGGTAAAAAGGTCACACCAGAAATAGCCAAAATACGCGGTATACCGGTAGGTGAAGATTCTATTAGCCCAAATGCGCATCCTGAAATTAAAAATGTCGGTGATATTCTGGATATGGTCGAGCATATACGCCAAGTTACCGGAAAACCAGTCGGCTTTAAGTTTGTCCTTGGCCACAGCCAATGGATGGATGACTTATTAACCGAAGTTAATCAAAGAGGGGCAACCTCTGCACCGGACTTTATGACATTAGATAGCGCGGACGGCGGCACGGGCGCAGCACCACAACCCTTGATGGATTATGTCGGTTTACCGTTAAAAGAAAGCTTACCTTTATTAGTGAATATGCTGGAGAAACACCATTTACGAGAAAACGTTAAAATCATCGCATCAGGTAAATTAATTACCCCGTCAAAAGTAGCCTGGGCATTAGCGGTCGGCGCGGACTGTATTGTTTCAGCACGAGGTAATATGTTCGCACTGGGTTGCATCCAAGCTCTGCAATGCAATAAAAATACTTGCCCAACAGGCATCACCACTCACAACCCCAAACTACAGCAAGGACTCAATGTCACTGACAAGGCGCAGCGAGTCGCAAATTATAATAAATACATTCATTATGGCGTGGGCTTAATTGCCCATTCTTGCGGTGTCAACGAACCACGCAAACTACGTCGCGATCATGTGCGTATTGTCACTGAAAATGGGTTATCTATCGCACTTGATAAACTTTATCCTATCGAATAGATAGGTCAAATGCATGAGCCTAGATTTTCATTGTTAATACTTTAACCTAATCCGAAATCTAGGCGAAAATAACTCAAGCTATTGATTAATATTTCTAATTGTTAAGCGTATAACTGTACCCCTAGCAACCGATTTTAACGATCGTCAGGAAAGGAAATCAAAATGAAGTTATTAGTCAAACAAGACGTGGGAGATATACATAAAGATCACTTGAAAATTCTAGATAATGTGATTACTTTCTTACAACATAATATCAGCGATCTTGAATTCCTTCCGTTCAATCTAAGTGAAGAACAAGATGATTACAAACAAGCTTTTCAGCGACAAACAGGGATCATCTTCACACCCGCTAATTATCGTCATTATCGCTTACGCTTATTATCAGTAGTTGATGCATTGCTCTATATCCATACCTCATCAAATGACAGTGATGCGTATGAGCTTTCTTATAACCTAAGTTCAATTCACCCTAAACCAGTATTCTTTGCTGTGTGGCGAGGTGCGCCAATAAAAAGCCCGCTATTAAAAGAATTAGATCAAGATTATCCCGTCACTTATTGCCAATTCAGCCACCCAAGAGAATTACTTGAAGGTTTCAAGCACTTTCTTCGACAACACGGTGAGCAAGTCATAATGATAAACGCAGAAAAAGAACTGGTACCCTAAATTCAGATAATAAATACAATTTCGGGTTAATCCAAGCATAATTAATTTACGATAACATACACAATGGTGACTAAAGTGAAGATAACGACTTATACAGATTTTGGCATACGCACATTAATGTATTTATCCACCCTTCCAAAAGGACAGCGGTCAAGCTCAGCTGAGGTTGCGAATGTGTATGATGCATCACGAAACCATATTGCTAAAGTCATCGCACACCTATCTGCGCTCAATTATATCGAATCGTCACGAGGTAAAAATGGCGGCATATGGCTAGCAAAATCGCCATCTGAAATTAATATAGGCCAGCTTGTTAGAGCACTCGAGCATAACTTAAAAGGCATCGATGCCAATGCCAGTGATTGTGATATTGTGCCAACATCTCAATTAAGAAAAGTATTAGAAACGGGGATTGATGCTTTCTTACAAACCCTAGATCAATATTACCTAACCGATCTGCTTAATGACACATTTCAGTTCGAAGCACGCCCTTGTACAGAACAAGCAGGATGACATTAACATGGCTAAAATACCTTAGCCTATTTTCATCCGCTCTATTTCAAGTATTGAGTTGTCTACTATATACCTCAAAATCAATACCTCATTGTTGACAAAAATACACATCTGTTGCACTGTAAGCAGCAGTAAATTATACATCTAGTGAAGTTAAACCTAGAATATTTAACACTATTATTAAATAAAGGATCATTTGAAATGGCTTTCGACGTAAAAATCCAACTTAATAAAAAATTCTCAGTACCTGCAGATATCGATACCGTTTACAATCTTTTAGCTGATGTACCAGCGTCGACGAGTCACTTTCCTGACCTAGACAATCTAATCGAAGAAGCTGCAAATACTTTCCGCTGGGAAATGAAGAAAATTGGTCTAGGTCCAATTCAATTACAAACGATTTATGCATGTGAGTACATGAGTGATCCAGCTACGAAGTCTATTGTTTGGGAACCTCGCGATACCGCGAATAGTAGTGCAAAAGTATCAGGAAAATGGATCTTAACAGCAACAAGTTCCGGCTGTGACGTTAACTTATTGACCGATGCCCTGATTACAGTTCCACTACCTAGCCTTGCTGGTATTGGTTTAAAACCAGTTGTTAAAGTTGAATTCGAAACGCTAACAAATACATATATCAAAAATCTGTCTAGAGCATTAGCGAATGTAACTGCAACAGCATAGTTTTGTTTTTCATAAATAGATTAAAACGATCCCATAAACCTGAATTAGGATGCTAATTCAGGTTTATTTTACCTCCTAAATTCTAACGCCCTCAATATTTTAATCTACGTAAATTCCAATTGCCTTTAGAATAAAAAATAAACAAACCACAGTCCATCCATGCAGATATTGCAAAAAACGGCAATATACAGCACAGACTAAAAATATAAGCATTTAGCACTAAATTGAGGCTATCAACTGACATTTTTAACCAGTTGACGAACACATATAAGCGTTAACTAAATAAATAACATCCAATTTAGAGTTATCATCTAATTAAAGAGTTTATATCGGTGTTTTTAATATGTTATTAGTATGTACATAACTATATGTACACAACCCAGGATGGGAAAATGACAACAAGCACAACAATAGACAATCGCTGGTCTAGCGAATTTAAATACGTACTTGCAGCCGCAGGCGCAGCTGTAGGTTTAGGTAATCTTTGGAAGTTTCCTTATATTATGGGCGAAAATGGTGGTGGTGCATTCGTACTGGTATACTTATTTTGTATTCTACTAATCGGTATCCCTGTGATGATGGCAGAGGTTATGATTGGTAAACGAGCACGTACTTCACCAGCAAATGCATCAGCAACCATTGCCAAGGAATCAGGCGGTTCAAGTATTTGGTCTCTACTCGGTGCCTCAGGCGTTATCGCTGGCTCACTTATTCTAAGTTTTTATATCGTTATCGCAGGTTGGGCAGCTGCTTATATCTTCTTCGGTATGAGTGGTGACTTCCTCGCAACGGCTGGTTCTGAAATATCACACAAAGATGAAATTGGTGCGCTATTCACTGGTTTAATCACAGATACGACACAACTAATCATTTGGGCTTCAGTAACAATTATCGCGGCAATGTTAGTATTGATTCGTGGTGTGAATGCCGGTTTAGAAAAAGCCGTCACCTACCTAATGCCGTTACTGTTTATACTACTCACTATTATTATGGTTTATGCCGCAGCAACAGGTAACTTTGGCCAAGCAGCACAATTTATGTTTGCTCCTGACTTCTCTAAACTCTCAATTGATGGTGTGTTAACCGCACTGGGTCATGCATTCTTCACGTTAAGTTTATCATCAGGCATCATGATGGTTTACGGCGCATACATGCCTGAAGGTACTTCTATCGCGAAAACATCGATTTGGATCGCGATCATGGATACTGCGGTCGCACTTATTGCAGGTATGGCTATCTTCCCTATCGTATTTGCTAACGGTATGGAGCCTTCTGCTGGTCCAGGTCTACTATTCGTTTCATTACCTATCGCGTTTGGTCAAATGCCTCTTGGTTCATTGTTTGGTACGCTATTCTTCATTATGGTGACTTTTGCTGCATTCACATCTGTGATCGCATTACTTGAATCACCAGTTGCATACTTAAACGAACGTCTTGCTTTAAGTCGGGCGAAAGCAACCATTGTTGCAGGCTGTACTATTTGGGCATTATCACTACTAACGGTGTTCTCACTAAGTGGTGCGCCTTGGGCTCAGGATGTAGTTATGGGTCTAAACTTCTTCGATGCATTGGATAAACTCACCGCAAACATCATGCTACCACTTGCAGGTCTATTTACTGCGGTACTAGTCGGTTGGGTTGTTAATGAGAAAGTCACTCGTGAAGAGTTTGGTCTATCTGAAGTTGCTTATAAAGCGGTTATCTTCTGCTTACGCTACTTATCACCAGCAGCTATTGCAATTGTATTCTTGCAAGCAGTCGGTCTAATTAGCCTCTAATAACTAAAAAATAGACACTAAAAAGGCTTCAATTATGAAGCCTTTTTTATTACTAAAATTAAGTTATAGTCGATAATAGCTTAACTGAGATTAACCAAAAATAGCACGGATCAGTAACATAACTTCAGTTGCACTCTTGCCTTTTTCTACTTCGGTAATCATAGAGTCTCGCTTACCTTGTAAGTAAGAAGGTAAATCTGGTTCAGCTAATAAACGATCAACTGCTTCAGTCGCACTTTCTTTGGTACGCTTTTTACGTACGACACCCGTTGCACTAGTTCGACCGCCCGCAGAGCTGCGAGTTACCAAAGGTTTATTCTTTAATTTTAAATAATTCGATTTTCCGGCAAAGTCTTTGTCGACAAAAAAGAACAGGTCAAATAACACCACACGGTTATTCCATAACTCAAGTTCGGTAGTATCTTCCGGCTGTGCTGATTTAAACCAAGGCTGGCGATGGATAGCTTCAATCACATCGATCCAGTAACGAGAAAAGTCTGTGGTAGTTAATTTAACCAGACCAAAGCCTTGGCAAAGTGCGTCAACTTTGGCTGCTGTTAGCACCAAAAATACATCAGGTCGACGCATTGCTAATAAACGTGTCGCAACAAACAAACTAGCCTTGCCTTTATCTAAAGTAGCAAAAGCCGCTGTATAGCGTTTTACAAATTCTTTATAATCCGCTTCCGTTACTTCACCTTCCAACGGGATAGCAGATAATGCATCATCAAGTAGAGAAGGTGTATGTTGTAATAGCTCGTGAAAACCTTTTGAGCCACGTGTGCTACCAAATAATTCAACATCAAAATCAAACTTTGCAGGTTCGTGCGCAGACAAATGTTTACCTGCAAAAGCAAGACGCTCAAGCTCAGACATATCCGCTAACGTACTTATACGTAATGAACTAATGTAATTTAATAAACGCAGACGTTCCGCTAAAGCTTGGCGCTCGGCTTGGTCTAAGAAAAAGTTTTTCAGAAATGGCCAAGGTGTGATACGTGACGTTTTAACTTGACGGCACGTAATTGATTTCTCTAATAACTGCAGTAATTTTTGTAACGGTTTTACATGTTTCGCATCCAGTAATTCCATATTAATACCGTAACGCGCATAGTTGTATAATTCATTACACCAACCTAGAAAGTCTTCTGGTCGGTTCGTAACTTTAACAGCCATTAAATTCAGGCTAATTTCAGTAACATAATCTACGATTTGATCATACTGTACAGTTTCAACATCAGATAATCGCATGTCTTGCGGAGAAGTAATAAATTTTATCATTAAAGCGTCATTCCAGTCTAAATACTAAATACAATTGCTGTGACAGTAAGTATAGGCTTAAGGATTAATTTTTAAACCTATACTTAGCTAAATTTTAAAATGAATCACTTGATCCTGCTCGCAAAGTTAAAAATGGCTAATTTATATTCATTCCACAATAGAATACAGAAAATCGATTTAATAGTGATATTATCAAACTTCATCCCACTAACTAAGTTTACATAATGTCCGCCATCGATTTACAACTGCTCGCACTTTTTATTCCAACTTTTTTCTTCGTTTCAATTACCCCAGGTATGTGTATGACCTTAGCGATGACATTAGGCATGACAATTGGCGTAAAACGCAGTCTACATATGATGTGGGGAGAATTGTTAGGTGTGGGTTTAGTAGCTATTTTAGCGGTCATTGGCGTTGCCACTATAATGTTAAAATATCCAAATGCATTCTTAGCACTCAAATTTTTTGGTGGTAGTTATCTTCTTTATATTGGTATCCAAATGTGGCGTTCAAAAGGTAAATTAGCCATATCTGATAGCGTAAACTCTGAAAGCGCAATGAAGCCCATTCAATTAGCTAGCCAGGGGTTTGTGACGGCAATTGCGAATCCAAAAGGTTGGGTATTTATGATATCACTATTACCGCCATTCATTAATCCAACGCAGGCGTTAACACCGCAACTGTCAGTATTAGTGGCAATTATCCTGATGACTGAATTTAGTTGTTTATTAATGTATGCAAGTGGTGGACAAACCTTACGTCTATTTCTACAAAAAAGTAATAATGTACGCTTACTCAATAAGATTGCTGGCTCGCTGATGGTATTTGTTGGGATCTGGTTAGCTACCGGATAAAGTTCGTGCTAATCCCCAAAGAACATCGCTATTTAGTTAGTATAAATGCTGTTTAACTAAAAATAAGTTTCATTCCCGTATCAATAATTGGCATAATAAATCATCCCATTATTTATACGTTGCGAAGAGCATGATCAAAAACCTAGCTTCCACTCTAAAATCAAAACGCATTGCTGTTATCGGCGGCGGTATTGCAGGCAGCACCATCGCGCTACGTTTAGCTGGGTTAGACATCAAGGTCACCTTATTTGAAGAAGGTGTTAGCTTAGTCAATGGACCACCAGTGTGTCATTTACATGCTGGCGGTAACCTGTATCCAGACATCTCCGACGCGCAATGCCTGACGTTATTAGAACAGTCAATTGCGACCATGAAAATCTATCCTCATTGTATCAATAAGCGTCCGACCGTTATCGCGATTCCTCAGCGTGATGCCGGTAATATAGAAACATTATTACCGAGACTTGAACTGCTCACTCAACGTTACAAAACCTTAATTCAAGCCGATGAAAGTAATAAAGTACTTGGTGAACCTGATGATTATTATCAAATGTTTACCCGCGCTGACCTTGAGTCATTAAAAAATACAACACAACCACCAGAGATAACTAAATTCTCTGATTGGATGACCCCACTTGCTAAGACACTTGATCTCGATTCCGTTAAATACCCATTATTAATGGTTCAAGAGTACGGTTTGAGTTTATTCCGTATCGCAGCGAGCACAGAGCTTAGTCTAAACGCGTCGACATCTTGCAACTTACTGGTAAATAATGAAGTGATGAACGTCGCTTACAGTGCGAATAAGACTTGGTTAATCACCCATTCTGAAAATGGTAAGCAAACAATTACCGAAGTTGACTATTTAATTAATGCTTGTGGCTATAGAACCGGTGTTATTGATGACATGGCAGATACGCCAAAAGAGCGTATGGTTGAATTTAAGGCCGCTTATATTACTCATTGGCAACAAAGTGAACGCTGGCCAGAAGTTATCTTTCACGGTCAACGCGGTACACCAGAAGGTATGGCACAATTAACCCCCTACCCCGATGGCTATTTCCAATTGCACGGTATGACCGAAGAAATTACGTTATTTAAAAATGGGCTCGTTAAGACTACAGATGACAGTGCCCAACCGAAACTAGATAAAAGTTTTATTAATAAACTTGTACAGGGCTGGGATAAACAAGAATCCGATGAGCGAACTCAAAAAGCAATTAATCACATAAGCCACTTTATCCCTAGCTTTAACGCCGCAACAATCGCAGGTAGACCTTTATTTGGCGCACAACAAATACCAGGTAAGGATGTATCACTGCGCGCGTATGACGTCTCATTTGAAGGGCTTCAATATGCAAGAGCAGAAATAGTTAAAGCATCGTCAGCACTCTCCGTTGCAGATCAAATTATCCATAAGTTATTTGATTGTTCTTATACACAACTAAGCGATTGTAATAGCCAAAATGCTAACCTCGTCGCTTTATCTGAAAGTGATATAGATAAATTAGCATGTCGTATTGCTGCAGACCGAAATTACCCAACATCACTCGCTAAAATCTAAGTATTATAGGCGCTAAGGATGGCTGCCTACGCTCAACTGAATACGGCCGATTAGAACTGCCGAACAATCTATGCGGTAGTTTGCCACTGAATTTCAGACACAAAAAAGCCTCTTTCTCTAATAAATAGTTTTCGACTCAGGCTTTCGTTGTTTGCTGGTAAAGAGAAAGCGAACGGCTTTCTATAAACCACAACCCGCGGCACTCGGCGGACTGGCCGCTTGTCTTTTTATAAAGAATCTGGCCGACTGAACTACCACTCCCTACAATCTGTTTTTTGCATCTCTGAATTTCAGGCACAAAAAAAGCCTGAATCTTTCGATTCAGGCTTTCGTTGTTTGTTGGCGGAGCGGACGGGACTCGAACCCGCGACCCCCGGCGTGACAGGCCGGTATTCTAACCAACTGAACTACCGCTCCGCACAATCTG
>NZ_JASJHF010000153.1:0-3682 GCF_033791185.1 Moritella sp.
GTTGTGGTGGTTGTTTACCACTTATCACTCAAGTACTTAATTCTGAACTGGCTAAATCTGGCATCGAAGTGAAAAACCACTTATGTAGCCATTTTGAGTATTCTCGCCAAGAGTTATTCCACCTTATTCGTATCGAAGGCATCAAGACCTTTGAAGAGCTATTAAGCAAATACGGTAAAGGTTACGGCTGTGAATTCTGTAAACCAATTGTTGGCTCTATCTTGTCGTCTTGCTGGGGTGAGCATGTATTAAGTCGCGACAATGTTGGCCTGCAAGATACTCATGATAACTTCCTCGGTAACATGCAAAAAGACGGTACTTATTCAGTTATCCCACGTATGGCTGGTGGTGAAGTAACACCACAAGCATTAGCGGTACTGGCTGAAGTTGCTGCTGAGTATAACCTTTATACCAAGATCACTGGCGCACAGCGTATCGGTTTATTCGGTGCCCACAAAGGTGACTTACCAGCGATTTGGAAAAAACTGATTGCTGCGGGTTATGAAACAGGTCAAGCGTATGCAAAAGCATTACGTATGGCGAAGACATGTGTTGGTAGCACATGGTGCCGCTTTGGTGTGCAAGACAGTGTTGGTTTAGGTGTGTTACTTGAAAACCGTTACAAAGGTATTCGTACGCCACATAAAATGAAATTTGGTGTATCAGGTTGTACCCGTGAATGTGCTGAAGCACAGGGTAAAGATTTAGGTATTATCGCAACAGACGCCGGCTGGAATATGTATGTCTGTGGTAACGGTGGTATGAGCCCTCGTCACGCAGACTTACTGGCATCAGATTTAGATGAAGCGACGTTGCTTAAATATGTAGATCGTTTCTTGATGTTCTATGTACGTACTGCCGACAAGTTACAACGTACTTCGGTATGGATGGATAATTTAGAAGGTGGTGTTGATTACCTACGTGAAGTGGTTGTTAACGACAAATTGGGCATCAATGAGCAACTTGAAACAGACATCAACAAGCTGATCTCTGAATTCAAATGCGAATGGTCTGAAGTCGTTGAAAGTGAAGAGCAGCAAACACGGTTCGCTCACTTCATTAACTCTAAAGAGCAAGACAGTAATGTGCGCTTTGTTGCAGCACGTGAGCAACATCGTCCGGCTACAATCGAAGAGAAAGCGGATACTTATACAATCACTGTGGAGGAACACGCATGAGTAAATGGATTAACGTTTGTCAGCTAAACGACATCACCCCAAAAACCGGCGTTTGTGCACTGGTTAATGGTAAGCAAGTTGCGATTTTCCGTCCACGTGACAATGATGAGTTATTTGCTATCGACAATATGGACCCGTTTGCCAAATCAAACGTACTGTCACGCGGAATTATCTGTGAACATGACGAGCAACTTTGGGTTGCGAGTCCGTTGAAGAAACAACGCTTTAACTTAACGACTGGTCAGTGTTTAGAGAATGATCTGGTGTCACTTGCAACGTATAAAGTACGAGTGAACAAAGACGCAGTCGAGATCAATGCTTAATCATTACGCATAGTCCCTGACAGAATGCCTCACTTGTTGTGAGTGGGGCATTTAAATATGGAAACAGTGAGCGAGTTGCTAGCCCAATAACGAATAATTACTTACATCATTACTCAAGCGAGTGTGAAGTCATTATTGGTATATCAATTTCGAATTTAATAATTATAAAAGGAAGTCCCCTTATGTATGCAGATACCATCAAAAAATGTTCAGCTAACGCTGCGCGAATCGTAAAATTAGACAAGACAGACCCAATTAGTTTCCTTATCAGCGGTGCAATGGCCGGTGCGTATGTTGGTCTTGGTATTATCTTAATTTTCACTCTGGGTAACATGGTTGATCCATCTATTCGTCCATTGGTGATGGGCGCAACATTTGGTATCGCATTAACCTTAGTTATTATCGCGGGTTCAGAACTGTTTACTGGTCACACGATGTTTTTAGCATTAGGCGCAAAAACAGGGGCTATTACTTGGGGGGATAATTTACGTATTCTGCCAAAAACATGGTTATATAACCTGATTGGTTCAATCGCAGTTGCTGCATTATTCTATTACGCTGGTGGCGGTAAATTATTAGGAAATTCAGAAAGCTTGGTGCACAAAGTTGCGTTAGCAAAAACAACGGCTCCGGCGATGGTACTACTGTTTAAAGGTATCTTATGTAACTGGTTAGTATGTCTTGCAATCTGGATGTGCCAACGTGTTGAAGGTACTGGTAAATTCATTGCTATTTGGTGGTGCCTATTAGCGTTCATCGCGTCTGGTTACGAGCATTCAATTGCTAACATGACTATCTTCGCAATGTCTTATTTTGGTGACAGCCAAGAAGCATTCAATTTAGTTGGTGTCGGTCACAACCTATTATGGGTTTCACTGGGTAATATCATTTCTGGTACTGCATTCATGGGCCTAGGTTACTGGTACTCAACGCCAAAAGCACAACGTCCAGTGGTAACTCAAGAAGCTGGTAAGGCAACAGCAGTTACTGGTAACACAGCTAAAGCTTAATTTTGATTTTGATTTTGATTAATTCAATCTAGTTAGCATTGAAAGCCAATCGTTTACACGGTTGGCTTTTTTATATCCAGTAAATACTTCCCTGATCCTTTAAATCAACCCTTTATCGAGTTTACCTGCAATCTTGTAAGAGTTCTGCTACACTGCGCGGCTATTGTTTCTGTTGTTGTGTTTAGTAAGGTCATTATGGGTTTTTCTGCTTTAAATCTTAATCAAAATTTAATTAATACTGTTACCAAGTTAGGTTATGAAACACCTACGCCAATTCAAGCGCAGGCTATTCCAGCTATTCTGGAAGGGCGTGACATTATGGGTGGCGCGCAAACGGGTACGGGTAAAACGGCGGCGTTTGCATTACCTATTATCCAGCAGTTAACAGCTAACCTAAGTGATGACACAACAGCGAAAAAGCAAATTCGTGCATTAGTATTAACGCCAACCCGTGAGCTTTCACAGCAAGTACACAAAAGCTTTGTAACGTATAGCGAAGACAGTGGATTAACGGCTGCACTTGCTTATGGTGGTGTTAGCATTAACCCACAAGTAAAAGCACTGGCACAAGGTGCTGACATCTTAGTTGCAACACCTGGCCGTTTACTTGATCTATTAGATCGTGAAACGCTAACACTTGAGTTTGTAGAAAAGATTGTATTCGATGAAGCTGACCGTATGTTAGATATGGGCTTTATGGAAGAGATCCGTCGTATCTTAAAACACTTACCTAAGAAACGTCAGACTATGTTGTTCTCGGCAACATTTGATGATGCCATCTTTAAACTAAGCAAGAGTTTGTTAAACGATCCATTATTAGTTGAAGTCGATACCCGTAATGCCGCGGCTGAACAAGTAGAACAAATATTTTATGCTGTAGATACGGATCGTAAACGTGAATTAACGTCTTACTTAATCGGCTCTCGTAACTGGCATCAAGTACTTATCTTTACTCGAACCAAGCAGGGCGCTGATAGCCTAGCAAAAGAAATGTGTAAAGATGGAATTAAGACAATCGCGGTACACGGTGATAAATCACAGGGCGCACGTGAACGTGGTCTGGAAGATTTTAAAGCAGGTAAAGTACGCGCATTGGTAGCAACAGATGTTGCTGCACGTGGTCTTGATATCGAACAGCTTAAGCATGTAATCAACTTTGAATTACCATTTA
>NZ_JASJHF010000154.1:0-7059 GCF_033791185.1 Moritella sp.
GAAAGGTTCATAGATAGCAATGTCTTTGGTCATCAGCTCAATACTGGTGCTTGCACATGGACTGGTGTCCATTAATACCGGTAATTTACCTTGCTCTGAGGCTTCCCAAAGCGCTGCTTCTAACTGCTGTGATTTAGTCAGCGCAGTATCGGCAAAGCCTTTACTCTTATATGGCATACCGCAGCATTTTTCAGATAATTTACTTGGCATAATGACTTCAATTCCCGCCTTTTGTAGCACAGCTTGAGTCACGTCTGCCAGTGGACGGTTATCCATGGCACCTTTAGCTGTACCCATATTACGCGCGGCGCAACTGGGGAAATACACCACCTTTTTATGGGCAAGCCCATCACTAACTAATTGCTTCACCTTGCCCGCCGCTTTCGGCATGCTCGGGGTCCATAATGGCACGGCGCCACCACTGAGCTTGTGGGTGGCTTTGGTGACAGTGCGCATGGCTTTAGTGCCTAATACACTGTGAATACCGTTAGCGACAGTTAAGCCAGCTTGGGTTGCACTTGTTAGTCCGGCGAAATGATCACTACTCCAACGAGCTATCACATTAGCGATAGGAGAATGCTGTTGGCGTAATTTACGGATCAAGTCGCCAGTATTTATATCAACTGGGCAACGCTCTGCGCATAAGCCCGTTGCGGCGCAAGTATCAATGCCGAGGTATTTAAATGATTTTTCTAATTCGGCAAGACGCGCGGGATCTTCTTGGCTGCGTTGCAAACGACTGATTTCACGATAAACGGTATTACGTTGGCGTGGTGTCAGGGATAATTCCCGTGACGGGCAAACCGGCTCACAAAAGCCACATTCGATACATTTATCAATAATATCATCTGCTGCTGGCATGACTTTTAAATCAGTGATGTGGCTGTCTGGATTAGCATTTAAGATCACGCCGGGGTTTAAAATACCGGTGTTATCAAAGATACGTTTGATGGCTTGCATCAAGGCATAACCTTCACTGCCCCATTCAAGCTCTACATATGGCGCCATATTACGGCCAGTCCCGTGTTCGGCTTTTAATGAACCTTGATATTCAACCGCAACAAGTTGCGCAACATCATCCATGAAACCACTGTAACGGGCAATCTCCTCTTCAGTTTCAAACGCTTGGGTAAATACAAAGTGTAAGTTACCCGCTAACGCATGACCAAAGATGATCGCTTCATCGTAATGGTATTTCTTAAATAAGACTTCTAAGTCACGTACCGCTGGCGCGAGTTGCTCGATAGGGAAAGCCACATCTTCGATGATCACCGTGGTACCCACTTCTCGCACGGCGCCAACCGCAGGGAATAGCTCTTTACGGATCGCCCACAGCTGATTATAGACCTGGGTATCGGTACTAAACTCGACCGCTTCTGTAGGGTTCAGTTCATCGATCAGGGTATTAATTTTAATCACTTGGTGGTTTAAATCGGCGTCACTCTCGGCGTGGATCTCAACCAGCAGTGCTGCGGCTTCGGTATTATTATCGATAGTAAGTTGAGCAATGAATTCAGGCATACCGGGTTTATTGGCGACTGAACTTAATGCGCGATTATCCATTAATTCGACAGCGGCAACACTGGTATTGGCGAGGGCACTCACTGCTAAACAGGTTTGCTCAATATCAGCGAATAAATACAGACCAGTGGCTTTAAAGCTATGGTCGATCACGGTATTGTAAGTAACATCAGCAATGAAACCTAGCGTGCCTTCCGAACCAATGAATAGGTGCTGTAATACCTCAATTGGGTCGCTGTAATCGGTTAACGAATTAAGGCTATAACCTGTGGTGTTTTTAAGGCGGTATTTGTGGCGGATCTTATCGGCTAAGGCGGTGTTGTCTTTACAGGCTTGGGCAAGTTGGGTCAGATCATCGAGCATGTCTTTATGGCTGATTTTAAACTGCGCGACACTATAGCTGTCTAACGTGTTCAGTACTGTGCCATCAGCCAGTACCACTGTCATACCCGCTAAGGTTTGATAACTGTTCTGCGCGGTACCACAACACATGCCGGATGAATTGTTGGCGGCAATACCCCCGATTTTACAGGTATTGATTGAGGCTGGATCGGGACCGATCTTACGTTGATAAGGCGCTAAGATCTTATTCGCTTCAGCACCGATTATACCCGGTTGCAGCCAGATCTGTTCACCGTTGTTGAGTACTTTGTGCTCGCGCCAATCTGAGGTGAGCATAATAAGTACTGAGTCTGACAATGCTTGCCCTGATAAGCTGGTACCGGCGGCGCGAAATGTCACTGGGATCGCGAGGTCATAACAAGCCTTAATGACCAATACCACTTCATCTAAACTTGCCAGTTGTAAGATCAACTTGGGAATTAAGCGATAGAAGCTAGCGTCTGTTCCATAGGCTAAGGTTAGCGTAGGGTCGGTGATAATACGTTTGTCATCGATAGACAAGCGTAATTTGCTAATCAGTACGTGATACGGGTCAGACATTGTAGGCTCCTAGCCATGTGGCTATATTATTTTTATTTTGTCGTTAATGTGCCACATTATGTTTATTTAAATTTTGTAATGATGCGGTTTCAGACGTAGTATTTATACGCCCTATATATAGTACCGATCTAGCACTGTTTGATATACTAGCCCGATTACACATGACTGTTTCATAAAGTGGACCAATAATGCGAAGTACCGATGACTTTTTAATTTTTTATCACCTAATTGAGCAAGGTTCTTTTAGTAAAGCAGCTGATATTGTTGGTTTAACTAAGTCAGTGGTGAGTAAACACATTACCCGTTTAGAAAAAGAGATGGGTGTCCAGCTGATCTTCCGTACCACCCGTAAGCTGACGTTAACGGAAGCAGGCAAAGTGTTTTTTGAACATGCCAGAACCATTTATCAATCAGTGCAAGGCGCGGTTGATGCCATGCATGGGTTAGGGGATAGTCTGTCGGGTTCGATTCGATTAACGGTGCCGACGGTATCTGGTGAAATTATTTTAGCCGAAGCCATTGCCGATTTTAGTGCTAGCTATCCTGATATTCATATCCACATGGATCTGGATAATAGCTTTGTCGATTTAATTGATAACAACTTTGATTTGGCTATCCGTACTGGAGCTCTGCAAGACTCGAGCTACATTGCCCGCCGCTTAGTGCAAGCCCAATGGGTGATCTGTGCATCGCCTGCCTATTTAGCTAAACACGGCACCCCCAAACGACCTCAAGATTTAGATAAGTATAATTGCTTGGCTTATAGTCAGCAGGAAAGTGGTGCCAATGAATGGTTGTTTAAAGGCCGTGAAGATGATTACAGTATAAAGATATCGGGTAACTTCAGTACCAACAACTCGGCAGCATTACGTAAAGCGGCGTTGTTTAATTTAGGCTTAATATACGTGCCTAAAGTGCTGGTGGCTGATGATTTAAAGGCGGAAACCTTGGTGGAAATATTACCCAAGCAAGTGGCTAAATCTCTGGGTATTTATGCGATTTATCCATACAGCAAATTACAACCGTTAAAAGTGAAACTGTTTATCGAACATATCTATCAGTTTTATCAACGCCAAGCGGATAACTTTAGTTAAGTTGCGGTTCATCGAAAAATAAAACAAGCAAGGAAGATAATAATGCTTAAATATAGTGAGATGTTACTTGATCGTGCATCGAATCAACGTAAAAGCCCAGAATGGCTAGCAACTCAAAAGAATAATAATAGCCGTTGGGTATTAACCCACGCAGATCAAAATTACTTTAGCAAAGCGGATCACGCGCCATTATTTTTAACGCTTGAAGCTGTGCAGCATCTTGATTTAGAGACGGCCGTATTTTTAGGCTTGGATGAAAACAATGACAATACCCCTTATTTTGGCTTGGACTTAACCCTAGTTGATTACGCGCTCGTGGCGGCCTTTTTGCTTGACGGTGAGTTTAGCGATTTGCGTAAAGTAGCGGTGATACTGGACAACCCCTCGGCGTCATTAATGGCATTGGCACGGGGTTTAAGTTTTTGGCATCGCTCGCATGGCTTTTGTGGTCGTTGTGGCACCGTGAATAAATCTGAGCCTGCGGGACATGCGCGTTTATGTACTAACCAAGCTTGCTTGCATCAAACTTTTCCACGTACCGATCCTGCGGTGATCATGGTGGTTCGTAAACAGTTTACCGATGGCATTGAACGTTGTCTGTTAGGGCGTCAGGTTGAATGGCCTGAAGGTGTGTATTCGACCTTAGCTGGGTTTGTTGATCCCGGTGAAACATTAGAAACGGCAGTGGCTCGTGAAGTCATGGAAGAGTCGGGGGTTGCTGTTACCAATGTGCAGTATTTAGCGTCACAACCGTGGCCATTTCCATCCTCGGTGATGTTAGGTTTTATTGCTGATGCCAGCAGTGATGTTATTAACGTGGATAAAAACGAAATTGATGATGCGCGCTGGTTCTCGCGTGCTGAAATACAATCGTTTGGCGAGTGGGGCGATGATGCGCCCGGCTTTAAAGTACCAAGAGTCGATTCTGTATCGCGGTATTTAATTGATCACTGGGTCAGTCTCGGTGATTAATTTTTGTAGTTGTAGTTGTAGTAATAGTCATAGTTCAGTTATCAGCGTCGTGGTAAACGGCGTATTATCGAGTTAATTAAGCCTTTTCGGTGTAATCACAGGCAGATAAAATGAAAGAGTTTTTACAGCACAGAGCCTATCAGATCGTATTTTTTAATGCCTTGGCGACAAGTGGCAGCCTGACTAAGGCGGCAGAAATGCTTAAAGTGTCAGTTTCTCATGTCAGTAAACAGCTGCATAGCCTAGAAGAAGATTTAGGTGTGCAGCTGATTAATCGTAGCACTCGCACGCGAACCCTGACTGAGGAAGGCAAGCGTTATGCCCAATACAGCGCTCAAATAGTCTCGCTTATTCAGGAAGCGGATACGTTGGTGACCGATACCCGAGATGAAATTTCCGGGCATATTCGCTTGGCACTGTCGCGCTCTTTTGCCACGCTGCATATCATTCCAGCGTTGGACAAGCTGCAAATAAAATATCCGCAACTTACTATCGATGTCAGCTTGTTCGATCACAAGGTTGATATGTTGGCAGAGGAGATCGATCTCTGGGTTACCACCTATGAAGATATCAACGAAGGTTATGTGGCTCAACGCATCGCTGATACGCGTTTCTTGTTACTCGCCGCCCCTGAATATTTACAGGCTCATGGCACACCGCAGCATCCTGATGAGTTGACTCAACACAATTGCGTTACCTACCACAGCAAGAGCCGTAGTTGTAATCATTGGTCTTTTGCCAAAGGTGACGAGGAGTTCAGTATCAGTGTGTCGGGTAACTATCGCGTTAACCTCGCCGAGGGGGTTAGAGACGCGCTTATTGCTGGTAAAGGCATTGGTTATCTAGCCAGTTACTTGCTCACCGATGAATTGGAAACGGGCAAACTAGTGCAATTGTTACCAGACTGGCGTGCTAATCAAAAGATGCCTGCCTATGCGGTTTATCCACGCAACAAACACCTGCCAGCCAGAGTGAGAACGGCGATACATTTCTTAAAAGATACTATCGGGCATCCACCATACTGGGATAAAGCTTTAGCCAAATGGGCTAAATTTTAAATCAAGGACACAGCTGAGCAGCAGGGTTAGCGCTGGACGTTTTCTATATGGAAAAGCTGTTTCAACTAATAGCCTATGGGACGATGTAGTTAAATTCTCTATGATAGCCCCACATTAAAGGCTGACCGGCGGGTAGCAAATCTTCTTAACCCGCGGTTATATACCAGCCCACTCTTTTTAGTAATTCAGACGTTTAGCTGCATTTGTGTTTTACAATAACAGCAATAAACGTCCTTTTGGAGATATGATTCATGAGCAATTTAAAAGCAGCAGCCCTAAAAGCACTTAGCCTGATTGACCTAACAACACTGAATGATAACGATACCGATGAAAAAGTGATCGCCTTGTGCCATGACGCTAAAACAGCGGTTGGCAACACAGCTGCAATCTGTATTTATCCACGATTTATTCCGATTGCGAAGAAGACATTAAGAGAGCAGGGCACGCCAGAAATCAGAATTGCCACAGTAACGAACTTCCCGCACGGTAATGATGATATCGCCATTGCTGTCGCAGAAACAAAAGCCGCTATTGCTTATGGCGCTGATGATGTGGATGTTGTTTTCCCTTACCGTACGCTTATTGCTGGTGATGAAAAGTTAGGTTTTGAATTGGTTAAGCAATGTAAAGCAGCTTGCGGTGATACATTACTTAAAGTGATTATCGAGACTGGTGAGTTAAAAGAAGCGCATTTAATTAAGCGTGCTAGCGAAATCTGCATTGAAGCAGGCGCAGACTTTATCAAGACGTCGACAGGTAAAGTAGCGGTTAATGCCACACCTGAAGCCGCTGAGATCATGCTTAACGTGATTAAAGATATGGGTGTTGCTCATCGTGTTGGTTTCAAACCAGCGGGCGGTATTCGCACTACCGAAGATGCTAAATTATTCCTAGATATGGCTGCTGACATTATGGGACAAGAATGGATTGATGCTGAACATTACCGTTTTGGTGTATCAAGTCTGTTAACTAGCCTACTGAATACTTTAGAAGTAAGCGAAGAAGTTGTAGACCCTACTGCATACTAATTGCTACTACGACTCTTGATTTAAAGCTTCAAGGGTCGTTTCTATCTCGGTTATTTACTTATTTACTGGGTTAATTATATGATTATAAAGTATTTTTACGAGTTGCACAGTATTAGTTTAGCTAATATAATAGCCGTGAAAAAGCGATATAGTCTTACCACTCTATATAGTCTTTATCGAGAAGAAAGTAATAAATCCTTTATGTAAAATCCCGCTTATTTGCAGTAAGTGGGATTTTTTTTATCGGTAGTATGTTTTAAGCCTGCCTACAGTCCAGATGTTTGACTTGCATATCAGGGCTAAAGAATTGAAAGTTGTTACGGCCACAATCTTTAGCTCGATAGAGGGCGAGATCGGCATATTTCAGTAAATATTTCGGCTCGTTGGTATGTAACGGGGCGATACTAATACCGATACTGCAGGTAATGTTAAAGCTGTATTTAT
>NZ_JASJHF010000155.1:0-9803 GCF_033791185.1 Moritella sp.
GAATTTTCTTATTTTTCATTGATAATCCCTATTTTTGAGTATAGAAAACCAACACTTCAGCGTTAACTAAGTGTTACATGTTTTTTTGGTTGACGATGATAACTAATGTTTAAATCGATTGTTTTAAACGGTATTATTTGACACCATGTTCAGTTATATCACTATGAATTAAAAGGATGTTTTCATTTATTTACAATTCGTCAATATGGGGGTGCACTAAAGCGCGGTGTTAACATTTTTGTCACGATTGGTTCGGTTTCATGCTGTGATAATCTTATTTGTGACAACAAACATTACAGGTATAAAATGAATCCTGACGAATCGTCACTGCTGTGGCATATTTATCGATATCAACCTCCTTATGTAGCGTTAATTATCTAGCTATGGCGCTAGTTATTTTAAAAGTGACCAAGATAAGTGTTTTTTACGATATAAATTGCTACAAACCTTCGTCTTTTCATATAACTGTCACAAAACTGAAATACAATAATGACGCGAAAATTGGTATCGCATAACAGCTATAAAAGGCAAAGTAATGAAGCAAGTTTGGCAAGTATTTTGGCAGTTTTTTACATTGGGGTGGATCAGTTTTGGTGGCCCAGCTGCACACATAGGTTATTTCGAGAAAACCTTTGTTCAAAAATTAAAATGGATCGATAGCGAAAGCTATGCAAGATTAATTTCATTAAGTCAGTTTTTACCGGGCCCCGGCTCAAGTCAGATCGGTTTTGCTATTGGTTTACGTCGCGCGGGTGTTATTGGTGGTTTCACCGCCTTTATCGCTTTCACATTCCCTTCTTTTTTATTGCTCTATATTTTAGCAACGACAAATGCAACGCAAGACGCAGCATGGTTAGTGAATATTACCCATGGACTGAAATTGTTAGCGGTTGTGGTTGTGGCTGATGCAACACTCAATATGTACAAAGGTTTTTGTAAAGAGCGCAGTACCGTCACTATTTGTGTCGTCACCGCGGCAGTATTATTGATTGTACCCAGTCTATTAACACAAATGCTGGTACTGATTGCAGCCGCTATTGCTGGTATGCAACTAAAGAAACCGACAGCAACAACGGCTGTAATAACGTCAAAAGGCGGGGTTAATTACTTCCCACTCGCAATTTTTGCTGTGTTGTTTGCAGGTCTACCGTTAGTAACAAATTCACCAACATGGTTAACTCTGTTTGCCGATTTCTTCCAGTCGGGCAGTTTAGTCTTTGGTGGTGGCCATGTTGTATTACCTATGCTGCAACAAGCATTAGGTGAGTCTATTGATACTGACCGTTTCTTAATGGGTTATGCGGCGGCACAGGCTGTTCCGGGTCCAATGTTCTCGTTGTCTGCATTTTTAGGTGCAGAGTTACTGGTTAACTCACCATTAATGGGCGCGTTGATTGCAACGGTTGCCATCTTCTTACCGGGTTTATTGCTGGTATTGGCTTTCCACAGTGCCTGGGAGTCATTAGCGGCTAAACCGAAAGTAGCTGGTGCGGTATGGGGGATTAATGCCGCGGTTGTTGGTTTGCTGATGTCAGCGCTTTATAACCCGGTGTTTACTTCTGCGATTGTTAACCCAATTGACATGGCGGCTGTGATCGTCGGGTTCTTTGCGCTACGCATATTGAAGCTGCCGATTATGGCCGTGGTTGCTAGCTTTATTGCATTTGGGTATGTGATGGGTCTGTAGCGCCGCGGATTAAGTTACTATATGTTAAAGTTACTATAGCTATCAGCATAAATTAGTTGTAATAGGACCCCAGTAATCAAAGGCCGTAATAATCCTATGATTGCTGGGTTTTCAGTTTGTTATAAACAAGATATACTTTCGTTATTCGAACTATGTAGCGTATTAAATAAAATGAAGGATTACTACCCTAAACGGATCGTTTGTTTGACAGAAGAAACGACGGAGATGTTGTATATACTGGGTGAAGAATCTCGTATCGCCGGTATCTCTGGTTTCACTGCTCGTCCTCCGCATGCGCGTAAAGCGCACCCGAAAGTATCTGCATTTACCTCTGCAAAAGTCGATAAGATTTTGGATTTAAAACCCGATCTTGTGCTTGGTTTTTCTGATCTTCAAGCCGATATCGCAGGCGCATTAGTTAAACAAGGTATTGCCGTTCATATCTTTAATCAACGCTCTGTGGATGAAATATTCAGTATGGTTATGATGCTAGGTAACCTCGTCGGCGCGGGTGACAAAGCGCTAGCTTGGTTACAGCAAATAGAAACTAAGATTGAACGGATTAAACTGAATGCGGCGAAATATAGTCAACGTCCTAAAGTCTATTTTGAGCTGTGGAATGACCCGTTAATGGCGGGTATTCAATGGGTATCAGAGCTGATTGAAATTGCGGGTGGTGAGGAGTGTTTCCCCGATTTAGCCAAAGAATCACTAGCCAAGAACCGTATTATTGCTGACCCCAACATTGTGGTTGACGCCAATCCCGATATCATTATTGGCTCATGGTGTGGACGTAAGTTTAAACCAGAGCAAATTGCCGCTAGAGAAGGGTGGGGGGAAATAAATGCAGTAAAGCACCAGCAATTATTTGGAGTTAAATCAGTCAGTATTTTACAACCTGGTCCAGGAACTTTAACTGATGGTCTAGATCAACTTGTTGCTATTATTGAAGCATGGCAACAGCAGCACCAGAATAATAGTGAGAATATATAAATGCCGAAATCAGCCATTGATGCAACAATTGTTCACATCGAAGAAAATCTGACGCCAATTGCAATTCCAGTGCCAAAGCAATGTGCAGAGTGCGGAGCTGAATTTGGCTGTGGTGTTGCATCGGCGAGTGAGCAAGGCGGCTGTTGGTGCCAAGCTTTGCCCGCTATCATGCCATTAGGCGTACTCAGTGATTGCTTGTGTAAAGCTTGTTTAGCTAAGGCGATTGGCGTCGAGATCATTAAACAGCTTAATGCCGCTGGTTCCCCTAAGGCGCGTCTTGCGCTTGCAGAACCTTATCGTCATCAAACGGAATTAGTTGAGAATATCGATTTTACCATTGAAGACGGACGTTATGTCTTTAGTGAGTGGTACCATTTAAAACGTGCGCGCTGTTGCGGTAATGGTTGTCGTCATTGTGCTTATAAATAAGCGTAGAGCAGGGTAACTTGGATATTAAAAATAAATGAAAAAACAAAAAACATTAGTCTCGTGGAGCACTGGCAAAGATGCCGCTTGGACCTGCTTACAATTAGCGCAAGACCCATCTATCGAAATCGTTGGTTTGTTTTGTTCAGTCAATGCGCAATATCAACGTACCGCAGTGCATTCTGTGCGTATTGAATTGTTACAGCGCCAGGCGGCGGCAATAAACTTACCCTTAGATATTATCGAGATCCCTTATCCGTGTAGCAATATTGAGTACGAAGCGATAATGGATGAGTTTATTGAACAGGCCAAACAGCGTGAAGTTGTTAACTTTGCTTATGGCGATCTGTTTTTAGCGGATGTTAAAAACTACCGTGTTAATAATCTGGTCGGTACTGGCATTAATGCTATTTTCCCGTTGTGGGAATTAGATACTCAGCAGCTCGCCAAGGATATGCTGACGGGTGGTCAGAAAGCGATGGTTACTTGCGTTGACCCACGCCGATTATCTGCTGATTATGTCGGTAAAGTGTTTGATAGTGCGTTTATTGCCAGCCTACCTGAGGGCATCGATCCTTGTGGTGAGAATGGTGAGTTCCATACCTTCGTGTTTGATAGCCCGCTGTTCTCAAAGCCGATTGATATTAAAACCGGTGATCTCAATAGTGAAGGGCACTATACTTGGATTGATTTGGAACTGACTTGATTTAGATATGTATTTTATTTTCTGATTTAGCTTCATCGAGATCTAACTTATATTCTTCTATGCCCTAAACGTGTCAACACATTTCAGGACGAGACACCGTTAAAATTGAAAAGGGCTAGCACCAAGCTAACCCTATTCGCCTAACAGCCTGATCAGGATTTTAGTTTGCGGTATGATACTTTTCCAAGATGCTACCCAAGGAATGTGAAGCATCAGTAAGTTCTTGAATACCGGAAACTGATGTCTGTGTTGATGTCAGCAGCACGCTTGATTGTGAGCGAATATCATTAAGGTCAGATGCAATATTATTAACCACCGACGTTTGCTGTTCAGCGGCTGTCGCAATTTGAGTACTTACATCCATCACTGACTGTGCTGATTTAGCAATCTCATTTACATCATCACCAATTTCAGTAATTATTTCTCGGCTTTTATTGGCTTGCTCTAATGTTTCAGCCGTAATTTTTGAAATATCCTGAGTTTCAGTTTGCAACTTATCAATCATATTTCGAATTTCAACGGTAGCCTGTTGCGTACGCCCTGCAAGTGTTCTGACTTCGTCAGCAACAACGGCAAAACCACGTCCCTGTTCGCCTGCTCTGGCTGCTTCAATAGCGGCGTTTAGCGCCAGCAGGTTAGTCTGCTCAGAGATCGCATTAATGGTAATGATCACATTATCAATTTCAGTCACTTTCTCATTTAGACTAACCACAGATACAGAAGCCGCATTCGTGTGCTCAGATAATTCAGTCACCATGACAATAGCATGCTGAACTCTTTCGTTACTCTGTAGGATCTTGGCTGTTTCGTTATTCGCTTGTTGGGAAGCTTGCAAACCAAAACCTGCGATCTCTTTCGCCGTCGCTGACATTTCTTCCATTGCAGTTGCTACTGAATCAACCGAAGCATACTGCTGGTTAACCTGCTGCTCTGAATCTAGAGCATCTTTTTCAAAAGTCGTCGTGGTTTGATGGAAAGTTGTGGTACTGGTTTTAACTGTGTCGACTAATTCGCTGATAGTATCCATTGAATGATCAAGCTCATAACCGATTACGCCAAACTCATCACGTCCTACATGAAAACCAAGGCGCGAAGTTAAATCACCATTGGCAATACGGCGGGTCGCCTGATGCATAGTCCACAGGGCACCGCTTAAGTGTGTTGCAAACCAGTAGCTATACAATCCAATTAGCACAAGTGGCAATAGAGAAAGTAAAAAATTAAGTAACGCTTGTTTTTCTACTGCGGTGTTATCCACTGAATGCGTGAGTACCGCATAACCCTTACCGAAAGGCATAGATACTATTACTTCGCTATCAATTTTAATATTATTTTCAGTCGTTTTTAGAGGCTGTGCAACCAATTTAATATTTTGGCGTAAAAGGGCTCTTTGTAAATCATCTTTATTTAAGTCCACTCCTTTTAGCACATTCAACGCAGATGTAAGCTTGGCTTGTGCCTGCTGGTAGTTTGCAGCATCGTTTTGTGCAATGGTCGCGTAAAAATGACTGCCAGAAAAACCAATGAAAGTCGTCGATATGATAATGAATAATAACCAAAACTTGTCAGTAATATTCATTTTTATAAACAGTTTGTCTATCGTCCTGAAGTTAACTTCTCTCATTGTTATGCCTCTGATATAACAAAGCATTACATCATGTAATACTTTTAGATATTAATGCTGATACTTACATAAAGTGCCCGTTAAAATAAGTTCTTCCATTTGATAAGTAGATGTAAAGCCCATATTCATTGTCATGTTGCATACAAACTGTGCTCATTAGAGATTGATAAGCAGTAAAAATAGAGATCTAGAAACCTTTTCGCTTATGGTAAAAACCGCATTGGCGTCCTCATACCTTGTCATCGAGTATTGCGAAGTGACGGAGGGTTAGGTGGATACCGCTGGGGGATGGATAGTAAGCGTGTGTTATTAGATAAAGAACAGCCATAAGCCTTTAGTTATTGCCCTTTAAGGAAAAGTGTACAATAAATATAAGAGTACTTTGAAAATATTAAACTTTAATTTATAGAAAGACTTGGATTTATAGCAGTACTTTAATTATTAGGGAATGATAATGCATAACAAATATAAAAAAATCATGATCGCGACCGCTTTGGCTTCTTCTCTTACCGGTATAACCGGTTGCGTCGGCAGTAACGCTGTTACCGCGAAGGTAATGCAATTCAATATCGAAGTGGTCGATAATCGCTATGCGCGAGGCGGCTTGAATATTTTAATGGCCCCTGTCTATGGTATATCGGTCGCAGTCGATTACTTGGTGTTTAATTCACTTGGATTTTGGACCGGCACAAACCCACTTAATGGTAAACCACACATATTTGATACTAAAGCCGATGCAACGTTTAAAATAAATGACGACTTAGATCCATCGTTGAAAGAAGCGCCAATTAAACCGGTTGCTAATTTACGTATTATTGAAACGGGCGTGATGACGCAAGTGGACGATAATACCTTACAGATGGACATCACCTACAACAATGGGGATAAAGCGGTATTAACAGGGATTAAACACGGGCAGTTAGTGACGTATTACATCGACGGTGTTGTTGTTAGCGAAACCTCGATGGCTCAATTGCAAGCCTTTACAGCGTCATAAACCAATAATCACGCACCATCATTAGTATTGCCGGCGTAACTGTCGGCTTTTTCTATCTTCAACACTGAATTACCCGATTCATGCATATCATGATATAAATATAAGTCATTGGATGGATAATACAGTTTCGAATAAAGTGGTTGGCATACCCGTTCAGGTTTAACCATTTATTATATGAGAGCCAATATGAAATCAATACTAACTAAAGTCGCACTAAGTATTCTAATTGCATCACCAGTGATGGCGAATGTTAACCCACAAGCGCTAATCCCTATAACAGAAGCGAACTACCCAACGGCTGAAACCCACCGTCAAATGACAATAGTGCAAGACAATGCTGGTGGTATTAATCAGTTCCAACACAAAAACGTGCTAACACCGACAGACAACCAACCTGTGGTCCGCATGAATCGCGATACTTATTATTCAATGGCTGTGGTTAATATATCGCAAGGCGCCACATATACTATCCCTGCAGTGCCTGAAGGCATGTATGTTTCGGTGCAGCCAGTAACGGAAGACCACAGAATACAATCGATGACTTATGGGTCTGGCACTTTCGAGGTTACAGCCCATAAAGGTGACTATGTATATTTGGTGGTCCGCCTTGATTCTCGTTTAACTAAAGAGCAAGTGACTGCTATTCAAAATGGAATGACCATAGACGCGGGTGCATCTGTGCCTTTCACTGCGGCAGCGTTTGACTTTGACTCTATTGAAACCACTGAAAATGCGCTAAAAGCAAAAATGCCAGCGATTAATAAACGTGATGGTGTCACTGCGCTAAATGGTATGTTTACGTATCCAACTGATAGTAGCAACGCTGAATTTACAGCAGAAAAATATCAAGTTGGTGCCGCGATAGGTTGGGGCGGTGCTCAGACAAAAGACAACGTATATGAAGTATCAGGAAATTACCATGTGGACACTTGCTACACGGCTAATTTTGAGGACCCAAAGAATAAAGCATTCTGGTCTATCACTGTTTATGACAAAACCGGCTTTATGTTTAATGACGTAGCTAATGTCAATTCACACTCTGCAACACAAAATACCGACGGCACTTACACTGTTTCATTTGGTTGTGGTGAAAAAGCGATAAATAATATCGAGACTGCAAATGAATCAGGTGTTTTCAATCTCGGTGTTCGTCATTATATGCCGAGCGAAAAAGTACGCTCTGGTGAGATCCGAGTACTTCCTACTGTGACAAAATAGTGTTAATTTCAGTATCTAGGACGTCTGCCATATCGGTGTGAGATAAATACTGGTATGGCAATGATTTACAGCGTCGTTAATTCCGTTAGAAGTGGGTCATATATGAAATGAAAAATCTAAAATGAAAAGCAGTATCGAGTTTGAATTGTCGCGAATCGATCTTAATTTAATCGTATCCCTAAATGTGTTATTAAAAGAACGCAATGTTTCACGAGCAGCAGAACAAATGTGTGTTTCTCAATCTGCCATGAGCCGGACACTGGCTAAGCTTCGCGACATGTTTAAGGACGAGTTATTCATAAGAACATCTAACGGTATTTCCCCAACCCCAAAAGCATCAGAATTAGAACTACTTATTACGCCACTTTTAAATGATCTGCACCGCTTATTAATACCGAAAGAATTTGATCCTTTTGAAAGTGATGCTACGTTCAACTTGTCGGTGCCGACTTATATCTCATCCTTCTTAATGCCACGTTTAATAAGCGAAGTCATGAAGGTTGCACCGACAGTTTCGGTGACAGAAGCAAATGTAAAATCTAATCCATTCCCCCAGCTCGATGCTGGCGAACTTGATTTTGCGATGCATTATACTCGAGAAAGTAACCAAAAATATTTCTCTGAGCACCTTGGCAGTATTTATCCAATCCTTTATGCGCGTAAAGGTCATCCGCTTTTTGACTGTGATGTAACAACAATCGATGTTCTGTTGGCGTATCCCTTTATTAGCATGAATGTAGAGGAGAGTCAGGCAAATGCTTTTACTTCTCCCATTCATAAATTACTCGAGTTATCTCAAAAATTTAAAAAACCAGCCCTGAGGAGTAGCCAGACTCAAATATTACTGGAAGTGGCGGGTTCTTCAGATGCCTTGTTATTTGGTTCAAACCTGCATGTTGATTATTTTGCCTCTTCGTCGCAGTTATTCCCTATATATTCATTTGAACATGATGTTGAATATCATATCGATCTATTTTTAATTCAACATCAAAGAAATAGAGAGAATGGGGCGCACAAATGGTTTAAAACATTAATGCTAAGCCAGTTAAAAGCGGTGTTAAGCTAATTCAATCATGCGTTCTGCTTAGCGTTGTTACACTGCCACAGCTGGATCCTATCAAGAGAAGCAACGCTATTTTAACGACACTTTCTTAGAATAAACATCTGGTAGCCGAACTGACCAAGATAGTTGCGGTAAATATCGATTTCTTTACTAATGTCTTGCAGTACCTGAGAGCCTTGCATTTCTGATTGCAGTTCTTCAATCCGCAATATCAATGGTTCATAATAATTCTGCCATGCTTGGCGACTGAGCGTAAAGCTGTTAATCACTTCATAACCAGCAATTTTCATCTGTTTGACACGTGTAGTAACCGTTTGCATATCAGGGTATTCATGCTTCCAGAACTCGATCGCTTCCTCATTCGGCGTATCTGACAACCAAACTAAGTCGCTTAGCATCAACATACCGTCGTCATTAAGTAGAGGCTTCCATTGAGATAAAGCGTTGGTCACGCCCATAATGTAAGCGCTGCTTTCTGCCCATAAAAGATCGAAACTCGGCTCTTTGAAAGGCAGTTCTGTCATACTCGCACACACGGTGGTGAGTCGAGATGCCAAACCGTCTGCTTCAAAGCGGTCATTAAGGCTTGTCAATGCAGACTGCTCGTTATCTACAGCGGTAATCGATGCAGTGGTATTGTTTGCCAGTACCGTTGTCGCCAACCCTTTGCCACAACCAATTTCAATAATCATTTTTGGTGGTTCAGGCAAAAACGCCAATGCTTTTCGTGTGTCACTTTCGCTTCCAGGCCCCCAGTACTCAAGTGCTTCAAAGATCTTCATAAATTCAGCCATATACTTTTCGTGTTCGTTCATGTCTTTTGATAACCATTTTAATCGCAGAGCTTCTTTTTCACTGAATCCCTGCTTCATTAACCAATCTAAATGCGCATCAGGCGCTAATTTATTTGTATTTTCATGCCACTCTTTAAGATTTCCCTCACCAAGCATCGCCGCGAGAAGCTGTCGCGACTGTTGTTTTTGGGCAATTTCTTCATCCAATTTATGTAATCGACGTTGTAAAAGTTTACGATCGACTTTTGCCTCTAAGCACGCTTTACACTCTTTGAGGGTTAATCCTCCAGCCTGA
>NZ_JASJHF010000156.1:0-8354 GCF_033791185.1 Moritella sp.
AACCTCTGGCATGTCTTTTGATAATTTAGAATAACTCGATATCTATCTTAAGACAGATGTAGAGCTTAGCCGCCAGAATCACATCACATTAATCGCGTTTGACGGTACCGTGTTAGCCGATAGTGATATTTCATTACTTGAAGTAAAGAAAATTGAAAACCACTTAAACAGAAAAGAAGTTATCGATGCTAAAAATATCGGCCATGGTACAACAACACGCTTTAGTACCAGTCGTTTTAAAGAACTGCTTTATTCAGCCAGTTCATTCTCTTATCAAGGCAAAGACTATATTCTTCGCGTTGCGACACCGTTAACCCGTATCAGTGCGATGGCGAATGAATTAATGACTATCTTGATTTATTTAATGATCATCAGCCTTATTTTAGTGACGTTTTCGACGCTGCTAAGCAGTAAGTTAATGAACCAACAAGTGCAAGCAGAGAAAGATCAACAAGAAAGCAAAATTGAACAGCGAACCCTAGAAATTGAATTATTACGTCGTCTTACCAATATGCTGGCAGCCTGTAATTCGATTGATGAAGCGCAGATGATTGTCGAAGATATCATCCCGCGTATTTTAGGCGATGTGAACGGTGTTGTGTCGCTGATCCGTTCATCTCGAAATCAGCTATTAGTTAAACTGGATTGGGGTGGCGCTTGGCCTGGTAGTAAAACCTACGCACCTGAAGAATGCTGGGCACTGCGTAAAGGTAAGTTCCATCTTGCGAATGATAAATATACCACATTGCCTTGCCCACATATGGCCGAAGTGCATTCAGAACATGCTGACCAGACGTTATGTATCCCACTTGTTGCTCACGGTAATACGATTGGCATGATGCACCTGTACTCAGGTGACAAAGATTTAGATAACGAAGTGCAGCAACTTGCCTTTACCGTTGCAGAACATTTAGGTCTGGCGCTTGCGAACCTGAACATTCAAGAGAAACTGCGTGAACAAGCAATTAGTGACCCACTAACAGGCTTATATAACCGTCGTTACTACGAAGAAACAATTAACCAAGAATTAATGAGAGCAAAACGTTATAAACAAGAACTTTCGCTGTTGATGCTCGATCTCGACCACTTCAAACGCTTTAATGATAATTATGGTCATGATGCGGGTGATTATGTGCTTAAAACAATAGGCTCATTACTACTCGAGTCAATGCGCGGTGAAGATACTATCTGTCGTCTTGGGGGGGAAGAGTTCATTATCGTGTTACCTGGTACAGGAATCGAAGCAGCAAGACAAATAGCAAATGGCTTATGTAAATCAATTAACGATTTGCATCTTGCCATGAAAGACTTATCTTTGGGTAAATTAAGTGTTTCAATCGGTATTTCAACCTATCCGATTAACGGTATGAAAAAGGATGAACTGACTAAGCTCTCTGATATTGCCTTATATGAAGCAAAAGAGCGCGGTCGTAACCAATCTTGCCATTACAGTGATTTAATCATCACCAGCGAAGACGCGATTATTGTAACTGAAAAAAATATCAAACAAGATATCGGCACAGATGATACATCATCTGATTTAAGGGTTGTCAGCAGTTAACCTTACAGCACTGATATGATCAATCCAATCGTCAATGCAGGATCTTCGGATCCTCCATTGTTCTTCGCTTTACAAGCCTGCCACCAAAATCCTTGATTAACAACTTTTTATCGGTTCATTTTATAACTTAAACTGTGTTTCACCATCGGCCATTCATGATCGATAATCGAGAACACCACAGTATCGCGGTAACAACCATCTTTATCTTTTTTATGATTACGTAGCACCCCATCCTGCTTCGCGCCTAAACGGGCTATCGCTGTACGTGATACATGATTATGCCAATGGGTTCTTAACTCTGTTGCAATCACATTTAAGCTTTCAAATGCGTGCTGAAGTAATAAGTATTTACACTCAGTATTAATACCTGTTTTTTGATAGCGCTTTGCATACCAAGTATAACCAATTTCAACGCGATCATTTTCTGCTGTAATCTCACATAAACGCGTCGAACCAATAATATCGCCCGTTTTATTATCAATAACAGCGAATGGTAATGCTTTGCCGAGTGAATGCTCGTTAAGGGCTTTATCAATATAGTCATCGATAGTGTCCGCTGACGGTACGCTGGTAAACCATAAGTCCCACAAATCACCGTCTGCAGCTGCTTCAATCAATGCCGCGGCATGCTTTCGCTGTAATGGGATTAATGTAATTTTACTACCAACAAGTGTCGTTTCTTCTAACCAAGTATCACTATTCATGCCTTATGCTCCTCTCGCGACTCAAATCTAACCATAGGTTTGTTATTAACTTACTTTAAAACCATAAGAAACGAAAGAAATACTAATTTATAGGTACTAAGGTTTATATTGTAGGGCACAATTGTAGCGTGATTAAGGGGGTAATAATTAAACTTAATCTAAGTATTAACCAGCATGACAAATTCTATGTAGTAGAGAATGATATCGTGGTCGATACTTGGAATAATACTGACTAAATCAACAAAACGAATAAAGTGTTGTACCAATTCGACTTGCCGTTCCTCCCACTTTGACACTTGTTATTTTAGAGCCGCTTAACTCTACAGATGCCGTTAACATAGACGCACAACCCATCGCTCGCCCCTGTTCTACAACATAGTGATAATCTAAAGGAAGATGTTCAGCAAAATAGCAAGCAAGCGCACCTGTCGCACTACCTGTTGCTGACTCTTCAGGTATACCAAACAATGGCGCAAAGTTACGGCAGCAGGCTGTAATTTCGCTACCTGATCCGCAAAGCTCAAACACATGAAAACCAACGACGTCATGTTTATGACAAAAATCAGCAATCGCAGCATCGTTAGGTATTATTGAATCTAAATAGCCTGCGGGTACCGGGATGATGACATCAGCTAACCCCGTTGATATGACTTCAATTGGTAACTGAGTAGTTGCTAAAATCGCGCTATCGATACCAATCACATCTGAAATATCTTGATGGGTGAATTTACCCAGTTTTTGAGGCAATTGTAGATCCATAGTCACGTGACCAGTCGGCTCGACAACAACAGCCAGTAATCCAGCTTTGGTTTTTTGGGTATAACGCCCTGCGACAACGATCCTCTCTTGGAATAGCGTCGAGAACACTGCTAATGTGGCGTGACCACAAAAATCAACCTCACCGGTGGTGGTAAAAAATGAAACTTCAAAACCTACATCGTCATCATGGCAAACAAACGCGGTTTCAGAATAACCTACCGCTTGGGCAATGCTCAGCTTTTGTTCATCCGATAACACATCAGCATTAAGAACAACACCAGCGGGATTACCACCAGCGCCATTGGAAGTAAATGAATTGACGAGTATAACTTCTATGTCCATTAGGATCCCTTTCTGGGTGCATCAATTATCGCAACACTTACGCCATACCCACATAACCCGGTGTTGATTTTATTCGCTGACACCAGTGTTTAATTGCGGGGTAATTGTTTAAATCAAAACCACCTTCGTCTGCAACATGGGTATAGGCATACAATGAGATATCAGCAATGGTCATCGCATTCCCAACGAGGTAATCACACTGCTGTAATTGATTTTCCATTAGTTGCAGGGCTTTATTACCACCCGATTGTAGCGTCTGGTATTCGACTTATCTTTCTCTTGGCCTACCTAAATATTTTTCAATAAAACGGGCAACCGCGATAAATGGTTCATGACTGTA
This sequence comes from Moritella sp., assembly GCF_033791185.1. Classification (GTDB taxonomy): domain Bacteria; phylum Pseudomonadota; class Gammaproteobacteria; order Enterobacterales; family Moritellaceae; genus Moritella. The sequence goes on from NZ_JASJHF010000156.1 coordinate 3,707, forward strand.
TTGTTCAAAGAAAAGCCATTCATATACTTTGGCTTTCTGATAATTATCAATCGGTAGGAAATTGGTATTTTCGGCAAAATACCCCAAAATAGCATTAGACTCACAAAGACATCGTCCATCGTCTAACTCTACTGTCGGGATCTTCCCATTGGGATTTTTAGACAAAAAGTCATTGGTTTTAGTTTCATTGTTCAGAATGTTCAAATGAATCCATTCATGCTCAATGTTTAAATAAGATAGTAACAACTTAACTTTTAAGCAGTTCCCTGATTGTAAATCACCATATACTTTCATTTCGCCCTCCTTGACGGTCTACTTAACTACTCATCTATACCTAAAGACCAAACTGCAAATTCAAGCAAGCTAGCTCATATCTGATGCGTTCGGTTCTGGTAATATAGGTTCAGCACTGTCCATATACGTTAAATATTGTGACCACAGCTCGTAGGTACGCTGCTGGGTGAGTTTAGTGCGACAACTTAACGTCATCACCACGCGCATGGTTCCATCTCTAAACATGGTAAACACCGAGTCACACTGTGATTTACTATAAGACTGCCATGCGGATTGAGCAATATTAATCGACTCGACAACGTTCGTATCTGCAGTATATTGAGCAATACTTTTATTCAAATAACGCAGCATCTGCGCTTCCGCTTTATCTAACTCCACTTTCGCACAGTAATTTATCTCTAATGTGTTAAACGCTTTATCGCAGTCTACCGAGGTCGCCATCGCCGTAAAACTACAGACGCTCATGATTAAAAATGTAATTATCTTTAGCATTATAAAGTCAGCCTAGATGTGAATAAGCTGACAATATAACGGTATCTTATAATTAATCCAACTATTCTATTAACTGGTTTGATTAGTTTAGTATTCTAGGCTAAGTGTTATTAACACCATTTAATAGCAATAATAAAAAAGGCAACGCGTTTGCGCTGCCTTAATCATTTATTCATCAGCTGCTACTCGTTGCAACAGCAGCTTAATATCATGGATAACGTTTCCATACCGAAGAGTTATTACTTGGCTCCTCACCTTTTGTCCACCACGCTGCTTGCCATGTTTGACTATTAAAAATCACATCATCACCGCCATTATAGGCCTTCTGTACAGACCATGCTTGGGTAGCAGCCTCCGGATCATTTAACTGCCAAACATCTGAATTACTAGGCTCATTACCTTTCGTCCACCACTTCGCAACCCATTGCTTGCCATCATAACGAACTTCGTCACCGCCAATGTAAACATCCTCGGCATCCCACGTATCAGGTTTTACATCCGGATCAACTGTACCGCCCTCTTCAATGTCTGCTCCCGGTGTTGATGGTAACTTACTAGCACCACCATCCTCTGTTGGGGGCGTCGTTGGGATTGTCGGTGTACCAGGTTGACTTGGGATGACAGTTCCATCTGTAGGCTGAATGTTTAACGTCACCCATGCAAGATTAGAAATATTACCTGCTTTATCCTTTATACGATAAGAAAAACGGTCTGAGTCAGTTTCGCTACCATCATGATGATAAGTGAAATTACCCGCCGTATCATATTCAACAATACCGTGCAGTGGCTGTTCTCTCACTGAAATACTTGATGCATCAGTACCTGATTCACTGTCAATATCATTCACACTCGGGTTAATCTGAATAATATTACCTTGCTTGACAGTAAACTCATCTGCTTTTGCAAATGGTGCGCTTGTGTCTTGAGAAGGATCCATTATCGTGATATTGATATTGCCATAACCCGACACAGATCCCCTACCCAACAGATCGAGCACTTCATATTTAGTCTTGTCAGTTTCGCTATTGCTACCATCATGCGTATACGTAATTGTACCATCGCTATTCTGCATAATCGTGCCATGAGCTGGTCTTTCCCAACGGTCTAGTTCCAAAGTGTCGTAATCTATAGCAACAGAATATACTGCATCATTGGCGAGAATATCAATAACAGCGGACTCACCAACACCAACATTGGCACTGTCATGATTAATAGCAAGACCATAGTCTTTACTAGAGCCTATGGATTGGTGTGTATCAACCTCAATATCTACATAAACAATTTCAGATTCATTCCCTGCTTTATCTTTAACAGTAAAGCCAACACGATCAGTTAACAGTGCCTGATTATTGTGACGGTATGTCAGCATACCATCTGAATTGGCCACTACAATACCTGCAGTTGGCTTCACAACAACCTTAAGGCTCGCCACATCGATACCACTTTCATCCTCAAAGATATCATTCAGAACGGATAATCGACTGGTATTAAGATGTTTAGCTGCAGCCTTAATATCTGCGACCACAGGTGCTGTGGTATCCTCCCCTTCAAAGGGTGGAGTAACGGGTTTATCAAGATAAAGAGTTCCATCTCTCTGATGTTGACGGAGAATGTTATGCATTACTCCCCACTGAAAACCGAAAAGTTTCGACTGACGATGTCCTGTTTTCATTAGATTTAAATCTTGATTTAAAATATCGTCATACCCAGAGTAATGCCACAAATTAATCATATGACCAAGTTCATGTGCTAATGTATCGGCTGCAGGAAAGCTACTGCAAACACGATCGACTCGTTTATAACCATAACGAGCTTGTTCACCACCAAATCCGCCACCAGAGCTACCAGCTCCATTACCGCACCTTATCTTTGAAGGATTTTTCACGTCTGCAATTGTAAACAGGTTATCATAGTAATATTTGTCATTATCTAACGGTATAGAGTCCGCCTCACCATAACTATTATTGTCTCCATTCAAGTCCCATTCATAAGTTTGAACCCCCAAATCAAAAAGTTCGACCTTAATATTCAGAGGTTCATAGATACGATGAATATGTTCATTGATTCCACGATACCAGCTGTCAAATATCGGTTCGCCTGGGTAAGCAACGTAACGATAAGATACTGGAATAGTAAAAGGTTTATATGAACGCAATATTATTTTATCGACAATAGTATCGTCTGTTTTCAATACTACCGCTGTTTTCCCTTCTGCTGTCGCTTTAATAACAAGCTTATCGCGCAGAGCCCCACGCTCAACAATTAGATCCGCAATCGTGTCATCAAGTAACTGATAAGAAATAAGTGTGTCGATATCACCATGGTTAACCCACAGCACTTCGGCTGGACCTGACGGGTCAATCAATTTTTCTGGCGCCGGTGTTGCCCAACCCGGATCAAATGCGAGTTTATTATTAACATCATTTTCAATCGTTAACGGATATTCGTTCCATTCAACGCTTGCATATGCACGTAACCATAGTGGGTTATCAACTTCCTGACCTTGACCTCCCTGCGATGAGATAACAGCATTGCCAAGCGCACTTTCTCCATCAAGCAAATGCAAGCGGAGGTCTTCCGAACCTTCATTAACATCAATGACTATTGTATATTGTTTACCGGCAGTCAAAAAAACAGGACTGCTAAATTCAACAACCTTCATTGCCATTGGACTATCAGGTCGGGTGCGCTTATTAAGCCCTGAATCATTTATTCTCTTTAAGATGAGTGGCTGTCGGTGCACCATGTCACCTGTCTCAGCATCAATGATCGTCAGCTGAGCATCATTTTCACCCCCTGTATATACATAAACGCCCGCAACAGTCAAGTAATCAACAGGAATGACATCTGATGCTAACGGTTCCGTTTTTGTAATCAGCAAATTTTGACTAATCGAGTCACCGGGCTTTAATACCATATACGGGTCAATAAGAGAGAAATCATCTTCAGCCACAGAGAAGTAATGTAAAATCTCTTTTTTTTCCACACTCTGTAACGATGAGTTTACAGACAAATTATCAGCGAAAGTCATAGGCGAACATAACGTCGCGAGGCTTAAAGCAATCGCACATGCTAGTGGCGTTTTTATTCGTTTCATAAACATCCTTTTAAATTTTGATTACGATCCCTCTTATTGTTTATGATTGAAGTTTTGACATCTACAGGACAAATTAATCTCAGACCTTAATACAATGCCTAGTACACACTCTCCTAATTAACATAACAGCAAGTAATTTAGGACGTGACAAATAATAAGCTTAATCAACCGGAATCCGTCCCCATCCTTCCATTAGAATACGTGCACTGCGGCTCATACAGGCTTTGTTTACCGTCCACTCTCAGTTAACCAAACTAGCCTCTGCGCCAACCCGTAATGTCCCAGAAGGGTGACCAAAGTTCACCGCATTACGAGCGCCACCGCCCGCAGCTAAATTCACTAGCGTACCAGGCACAGCGGCAGCAGCACCAATGGCAACCGCAGCGGTGCCCATCATGGCGTGATGTAATTTCCCCATCGACAATGCCCTTACCGATAAATCAATCTCATTGGCGGTGATAGCCTTATCACTTGAGATGACCTGTGGATTCAATGACAACGGCAAGCAATCCTGCTTTGGTTTTTTGGGTATAACGCCCTGCGACAACGATCCCCTCTTGGAATAGCGTCGAGAACACTGCTAATGTGGCGTGACCACAAAAATCAACCTCACCGGTGGTGGTAAAAAATGAAACCTCAAAATCTACATCGTCATCATGGCAAACAAACGCGGTTTCAGAATAACCTACCGCTTGGGCAATGCTCAGCTTTTGTTCATCCGATAACACATCAGCATTAAGAACAACACCAGCGGGATTACCACCA
>NZ_JASJHF010000157.1:0-19879 GCF_033791185.1 Moritella sp.
GATCACGCCTTTACCGTCAGAAAGTTCTTCGTCAGTAAAGAAACCAGCACAACCATTACGCATGATCAGTACTTTCTTATCTCCCACGTAACAATCATAGTGGAAGAAGAATAATAGCTGTTCACCATTACGGGCATAAGAATCAATGTGGATTTCGTAACGTAAGGTATCACCACCGAAAGCCATCTCTTCAAGGAAGGTTAATTCACAATCAAGTAAGCGGTAAACACGTTCACCTTTGGCTTGGAAATCAATGCCGATATAAGAGATCAACATCAAATCACATTGACCTGATTCAACTGCCACCGACCAAGGGATCTGCCCATCGATCAGGAACGGTGCATCAACAGGAACATCATATTCCGTACACATGTATGATTTTTTGTATTCATGAACCTTGGCATCGAGTTCAGTAACGCGCGTTACTAACAAATAATCAGAGGTAGGCAAACGCACACGACGTGAATAACCATCAATAATATTATATTCAGCACCAAATACTTTACCAATATCACCTTCGGCAAATTCAACTAAGTCAGCTTGATCATAAATGATATTTTTTGGTTTGTTATAACGTTCAATCAATTGCAATGGAGGATAGTTGTAACCAACAGGTCCTTTGATCTGAAAACCAGCCTGCGTTGCCTCTGCTTGAACCTGGGCTTCGGCAGAGGTAAGGTTCGCAGCGACAACAGGTGCATTGGGGACAAGCGTCAATGGGGTAACCGTTTCAGCAACCGTGGACTCAACATGTGCTTGAGTTGGTGTTTGAGTTGCTGTTTGAATTGTGGCTCCAGCTGATAATTTAGATTGTAATCCGATAAGCTGTGAAAGATTTTTCTGTGCAGCTAAGCGGCTTTGTAAAAATGCTTGATGCGTAGATGCTTGTTGATGAATTTCATTACTGGCTTTGCTTTTCACGGTCACTCCAACAACGCTCTGGGCCTGTACAGGCTGCGCTGAATGTTGAGAAAGGGTTGAAGATGCAGCTGGTGCTGTCACTTGAATTGGCGCTACTTTGCGATTAGAACCTTGAGTTTCAGCGATTTCTGAAGAATGTGAAGAGCCTGCGCTCGACGATACATTCACTGAATGAGCACCAATGCCTTGTGGGATCAGATTGTCCATAACCACAGGTTGCTGCACCTTATTTAAGGTTTTACCGGCAAACTGCGCCTTGATTGAATGCAAAGATGAACTAGCGCTATTTACAATCGCCTCACTAATTAACTGACCACCGAGCTTGATGGTTTTAATCAATTGTGGGCGCAGTTTAACAACAGGAGCTGGCGCAGCTTGATGCGCTTGCGTTGAACCAGACAAGATCAGATGCGCACAACTGTTATCACGGCCAAGACCGTTAATCGCAATATGTTTTTCGGCATGTTGATCTAATAACAAGGCACTTTTAATAATACTGGCGATACCTGATGCATTGAACGTATGACCAATGTTTGATTTTACCGAGCTGATATGACGGTTTGGATACAGTTGTGAAAACGCAGTCTTCTCCGCGCTATTTTCCGCACTAAAACCACTGGCGTGTGCTTCCACATTCGTTACATCCGCCGCACTAATACCTGCTAACGTGAGCGCTTTATCCGCTGCAATCGTAATTGCTTTACTATCGCGACCAGGGGCAAAGCTAACGGCATCGATACGCGCATAAACTTGCTTAGATGTAACTTGCGATAACGGTTTAACGACAATAGCTGCGGCACCTTCACCCACCAGCCATTGCTGCTGATCAAGAATATTGTTGCTTAGCGATTCGCTTTTGTTGACAGTTCCGCTTTCGCTAACAGGACCACTTTCATTTACAGGTCCATAGTGTTGACGTAAGGTAATGTTTTCGATTGAACCAGACAAGTCAACAGCCGCAATAATAACCGCTTCAACATCACTGGTTTGAAATAGATTCTCAGCTAATTCAACACAACGATAAACTGAGTTTTCTTCAGCCGATACGGTAATAGCAGGGCCAGAAAAATCCCATAACGCCGAAATACGCGACGCCATAATATTACCGATGAAGCTAGTATACTGATTTAGCTGGGCAGCTGAAGCGACACCATCTTTGGCAATATTAGTCAGTTCTTCACGTTGCTCAACGGTAAGATTAATGCCTTGCTGTAATAGACTGTCTTCGATTTGTGTTGTCAAATTAACACGGCCACGATACTGATGTAATTCCAGCTCCATGCCCATCGCCACTAATACCGCGACATTACGGCCTTCAACCAGACCAGCATCTTTAGCGGCATTGTCTGCCACTTGCATCATCATTAATTGTTGTGGGATCAAACAATCTTTTTCATTTGGCGGTACTTTGAAACGCAAGAAATCAATATCAAGCTGTTCAACATAACTACCCTTAGGCGCTTTGCGTAATTGTAACGACTGCATCACGTTGGCATTATTTTCCATGCCCTTCCAGCGTTGCTCAGGTAATTCACGGAAGGTATTTTGGTTATTATGTAATAACGTCTTGAACTGGGCTAAGTTACTAACGCTACCAAAATGGCTGTCCATACCAATAATCGCCAGTGGCTCACGCGGTTTAGCGACACTAGCGTTAGACTCGAGTACTTGTGTTGGTTGTTGTAATACCAAATGGGCATTACTGCCACCAAAGCCAAATACACTCACGCCAGCGGTACGAGGTTGATCTGTTTTTGAGCCCTGAGTAGTCGGCCAAGGCACTGTCGTCGTTGGCATCTGCTCGCCAGTAAAGTAGCCATTTTTAGATTGCAGCGGTTGCTTTAAATTAATCGTTGCAGGGATCAAGCCTTTACCTAGCGCTAACATGGCTTTGGTCATGCCCGGCATACCAGCGGCTGTTAACAAATGACCAAGGTTAGATTTAACTGAGCCCAATAAAGGTTTGTTATTTACCCGACTGAAAAAGGTTTCCATCGAACGCAATTCAACGTTATCACCTTTAGGTGTGCCCGTTGCATGACACTCGATATAATCAACCGTGCTCGGATCAACATCCGCATCGGCATAAGCACGTTCGTAAACTAATACCTGGCCCTTGGTATTAGGGCTTAATACAAACTCGCCTTTACCATCATTTGATAATGCGCCGCCTTTAATAATGGCGTAAATATTATCACCATCACGTACAGCATCACTGTGACGTTTTAATACCATCATGCCCGCACCTTCACCGGCAAATAAGCCTTGTGAATTTTGATCAAACGGGGCGTGAACATTGTTAGCTGGATAAGCTTGGAATATTGAGAAGCCCATATTAACGAACATAGGATCTGCTGCTGATACCGCCCCCGCTAACATCATGTCAGCTTTACCCGTATGCAGATAATCACAGGCTAACTTAACGCTATAACAAGATGACGCACAAGCCGCATCCAGTGCAAAGTGTGAACCACCGAGACCCGCAGCTTGCGCGATCAGAGCGGCTGGATAGCCAGCTACTAAGGCATTGTCCGCATGGGTGTTTTTAGCGGTGGTATAATGCGTTAATTGAAAATCAGGATGTAGTACTGACTTTAAAGCATTATCAACAACTTGATGATATAGCGGCATAAACAGTTGATTCGAAGACTTGGTTGGGAATGACAAATTGCCTAAAATAACCCCGCAATTTTCCAGCGCGTCACTACCCCAGTACCCTGCATCAGTAAGCGCTTGTTTAGTAACATAAAGCCCCCACTGATTTAGATCATCTAAAGCCGTTAAATAACGACTATCCAGCTGATAACCAGAAGCATCAAATTTGAAATCACTGATATAGCCACCGTGAACACAGTAAAACTTATCAGTATCACCTTTTTTAGCGGTATATTTAGCAGGGTCAACGCCCATCTGAACAGCGGTCGCTTTACTGCGACAATCTTGTTGTTCAAGCAATTGCTGCCAAAATTGATCCGGAGCTTGTGAGCCCGGAAACAAGTTAGCAATACCTACTACTGCAATATTTTCCATAATTACTCTCTTTAAATCCACATTTCAACTGACGGAGAACACTCCATCTGGACTATTGTTCTTGTTTTATTGATCTTGCTTAATTATTTGCCCGCACTAGCGAAGCCTCATGTATTAACCATCAAAGCGGCCTGCTTGGACGAGAATAGAACCGTTAAACATGCTATCTAAATTCAAATTTACGCCATGACTAATTAATTTAGCGATCGCGCGAATATAAGTCAGTTCATCACTGGTGCCTTTAGCATTCACAGGTACAGAAACATGTTGGCTTTGCTTTTGATTACCGTTATCTCCATTAGCGAGGATCTTATCTACCCAGCTGCATAACGAACGACCGGGGCCCATTTCAATAAATACCCGCGCACCTTTATCGTGCAAGGTATTCACTAAACGCGGAAAATCCACCACATCACACAAACATTTAGCAATGCTGTGGGAAATGGCTTTGCTGCGTTGTGGGATAGGTAAATAACATGAGCTTGAATACATTTTGGTATTAATGCGTGGGGTAACGTCCATATGGTATAACTCAACCATATGATCATATTCGGCATAAGCTGGCGCGCTGTGAATAGCGTTGGCCATATTTAATGCCATTGCCCGCACACCTAAATTTTTAATTACTCGCTGGCACGCTGCTGGATAACCCGCTAACAACAAACTATCGGGGGTATTGATAATGGTGCAATACACACGGTCTTCATCTGCAGCAGCGATCTCGACCTGTTCAATCGTCGCCTTAATGGTATAGGTTTCCCAGATCTGCTCGAACGTGCCGTTAGCAACATCATCCATACCCCAATGCTGGCGCAGGGTTCTTAACTCGCCGCAAAGTTGATGATTAAAGGTATTAGATTGCGCAAGACGTGCACTCATTAGCCCCGGTTGTTGCCAACAGCCTAAGGCCGCATACATACTCACTTCACCCATGCTATAACCTGTTGCAAAGTCAGCTTTAACGGCAAAGACTTCTTCAAATACCTTGGTAAACACGCAAGCAAAACCCACACCGGCTTCGGCTATATTGGCTAGGTTGCCGCGTAGATCCAGATCCAACTGTTTTAGTTGTTTGAAACTATGACGGCTAATACTGCGCGGATTAAGTAAGGTATCCTTGAGAGTGGCTTCGATGTCATCAGCTAACGCTGCAACAGGCTGATAAATCTGGGGGAATAGATGAAATAGATCACGCCCTAAACCAACATATGTCGCGCCAATACCTGGGTACATAAAGGTAACGCCATGCTGAGTGTTGTTAGCTGCGTCTTTGTTAGCAGCGTCTTTATTTGCAGGAAGTGCGGTAAAATAACTGCCCTTCGGGGTTTTCCATTCCTTGGCATCTTCATTAAACACGCTTGCGATACCAGCGAATGCCAAAGTTATCTCTTTGCTTAACTCTTCAGCTGTCTCGGCAATAAGTACCGCGCTATAGGCTTTGTCAGTATCAATACGGGCATAACAATCTGCTGCTATTTGCTTTATATCTGTAGTAGTACTTATGCCGGTAATAAGTTGCCCAGCAATAGTTTCTAATTCACTGCGTAATTCTGCTTCGCTATTACCTTGCACTATAACTAGTGCTAACTCGCTTGATGCAAAATAACCATTACTGCGCACATCACTCACTGGGTGCACTTGGTCGGCGGTCTTGATCTTATTTTCCTGCAAGATCACATGACAATAACCCTGCTCTGATGAGACACAACTGTAAGCAGCAACATGAGCACGGCCACCTGCGTGCGGAAACCAAGGTCGAGCATCAACTGGCATATAGAATGGCGAACGCTGCCATTGTGACATTTGTGTGGCGATAGGTTGCTGCCAATCCTTAATAGCCGGAATATAGCGCTGGTGTAAGCTGATCACACATTTAAGTAAACCTGCTACCTGCGAGAAACACCCGCCTTCACCCGTAACACTGCGGGCACAACTTAACGCGGTATGTAAGGTTTTCGTGTGGCGATAAGCTGACAGTAAACCCTGACTTTCTGATAATGCGCTCTCTGATTTAGAGTCTGCAGTCACTTCTAATAAACCGACTTGTTCAGCGCTAATGCCAGCTTGTTGTAATGCTATAGTTGCAGTCGCACTAATATTATCGGCACTGAGCTCTGTGTTGCCACTAGCAAGCTGAGCGTTTACACTCGACTGAGCAAAACCTTTAATACTGGCATAAACATAACATTGATTAACACGAGCAAAATCGGCTGAGGAGATAAGTAAACTGGCGATACCAGTCACGCCGACATAACCATTAAATGCTTCATCAAAGCTGATTGTCGCGACGGCTTCTGCAGCATCAATATTATTGCTGGCTGCATTAACCGTATTATTAATACCAATAACAGCAACTGCACCGTCTTGATTCGTGGCTAAAGCAGTGGCGAGCTTTAGCGCTTGACCCAGATCAGTCATGATCTCAAATCTTGCACACTGCTTAGTTAATTGTTTAGCGAGTTGTTGCAGTGTCAACTTGTCAGTATTGCTATTCGTTTCTGCAATTAGCAGTACTGTTATATCAGCACTATGCAGCTGATTCGTTTGCGCTAATAGCGCCACCGACCTAAGCACAGTTGCAGCTGTAATCTCTTGATCCCCTGCATCGTCAATGACCTCAGTACCGATACGATCACCGACATGAGCACCTTGATAAAAAGCACGTTCAGCACGGTCTATATTGTCTTGTCCGCTAAATTTAGCATCTATACCAATAACAGCTAATTCCGTCATATTCTCTTCAATATCCTATTGCGAATAGTAATAGCTAAAAACGCTAGCTAACTTGGTTTAAGCCAAGCGTTTTTAGCTATTAATATTGTTAAACTGATTAATAAAAATAGACGCCATGATGACCATGACGTCTACCCTTCGTTATTTATACTTTCTAGATGTTAGTTATTCAAAGGCTCAAGACATATCGTTCAAAATGTCACTGACACTGACTTGCGCTGATTTAACTTCTGCAAGTAACTGCATATCTGCAGCAATCAATTGAATATCACAACAGGCTTTACTGCCGCGTGACCCCAATAGATCGTGTTCAACGACATTGAGTTGCAGATAAAACACTTCATCTACAGCCACTTCACGATACACAGTCCAAGCAGCTGTCACCGAAGGTAAGCTACCTAAACCAAATTGCTTGCGCACCCAGACCAACATCGCCTGATAAACCAAATCATTCGCAAAGATGTTGTTGGCAGCTAACGGGAATGCCCCCTGCTTAGCTGCTGCAACATCGGTTATCTGACAAGCCAATAGCAGGCCCTTGTCATCACAACTTAATATCTGCTTAATACCCTGCAGACTTTCACCGTGGAACAAGGTGCCATTGCGATATAACGCTTGCGCTTCATCGCTAACCAAATTGTTAATATCTGCAGCTAATGCCGGTAATTGAACCGTCACCGAATCAAGAGGCTGAGACGCTAACAATATTGTTGCGGCATAATGAAATACCGGTTTACCATCACTTTTCAGGCTAAAGATTTTAGCGGCAATACGGACAGCTGTTTCCTGCTGTGAAACAGCGGTCACAGGCGACAATTGAATTCGATAATCCGCCGCCTCATTACCATCAAAAACCACGCCTTTAAACAATTTATAGTCTTCGAAACCGACATATTTCAATGCACAGTTTCGGTTACTATAAGTTGCTTGTGCTGCATCACTCATCCAAGCAATCGCGCATACCGTAGGTAATACCTGATTGCCTTTGATCATGTGGTCAGTTAAAAAGCGATTGTCGTTCACCTGAAGATCGCTATTCACTTGGAAATGATCGTTCAAAGAATCACTGTTAGTCGCTTTGATGCTTTTAATGACTAAAGCATCTGATAAACGACTAACTTGTGGCTTTTTTACAGCAGTACTCTTTTCATCAGACTTTTGATCACTAGCGGTATCTTTAGATAAGTCATTACCCACGAGGATTTGTGGACAACGGTTATCATTAGCGGCTAGTTCATTGAGTAACAACTGCGCGCCGGCATCAAGTGGAATAATGTAAACACCACGTTGATCAAACATACGTTTTAGCTCAGGCGTTACCATGCCACCGTCCCAAGGACCCCAGTTAAAACTCAATACTTGAGCTTGTGGGTGCAATGATTTAAAGCGGTATGCCGTCTTGTTTAAGATTTCATTGGCAATCGAGTAATCAGATTGGCCAGGGTTACCGTAGAAACCAGCCGCTGACGAGAACAATACCAATTGCTTAATGTTGCTTGCTTCAGTTACTGATAATAGCGATAACAGACCATCGATTTTAGTGCTGTATACAGACTCAAAATCGCTCAGTGTTTTTTGCTCAATGAATTGGTCAGCTAAAACGCCAGCGCCATGAATGATGCCAGTGATAGCACCGAACTTAGCGATAGCTGGAGCGACTGCCGTTTGTACGCTTGCTGCATTAGTTACATCTGCAGAAACATATTCAGCTTGGCCACCAGCAGCGGTAATTGCAGACAAAGTTTGCGCAATTTCACGATTAGCTTGGATAGGTTTGATTAATTGTACGATCTTAACGGGTGTCGGTTTATCACCTGCGGCAATTAAAGCCTGCATTGCCGCTTTCTTTAATGCCGCTTCATCGTTAATACCCTTTGCCCAGCTCGGCTCATCATTTGAGTATGTTGAGCGTCCTAATAAGATGAACTTAGCTTGATACTCTTTAGCGATACGAACTACGCAATGCGCTGTTACGCCTTTTGCGCCGCCACTGACTAAGAATACCGAATTAGCATCAATGTTATTACCAACAGTAAGTGCATAACTGTCAGTCGCAACACCGGTTAAGGTAATACGCTCAAGGCCATTTTGCTCAGCTTGTTGATAACCTACTTCAGTTAATAGGCTATCCGCATCAAGCAGTTCATCACTAACAAGACGCGCCACTTGCGCTGCAGCTAATGATGTTGGCATATCTAGCGCACGACAGAATACGTTATCCCATTCGTGTGACAGTGTTTTAACTAAACCGTTTAAACCGCTTTGTACTAGATCAGTCTGTACTAGGTCTACTTGTTCATCATGATTAAAACCAAGTGAACCGCCCTGCTGAGTAACCACCATGAAAGAACCACGCACTTTAGCTGCTTGAGTTACTTTACTCAATTTCGCTAATAAGAAGGCTAACATCAGGCCTTGCTTAGATGCTTGTGGGTATTCGATATGGTTGATTTCGCTACTTGCATGCAGATAGATAACTGCATCCAGTTGTGCGTTAGCAGTAATGATGTTGTTGATTTCAGTTTCATCAACGCCATTTAGAGTCACCAGCTTCACTGACTTATTAAATGCCTGCGTCGTTGTTACAGCAACCCAAGTTGGTTGCAATGCAGTTACATTCCAGCCAGTTTGAATTAACTCATCTGCTAATAACACCGCGTTATCACTGCCATCTGCCACGATTAAGGCATTCGCCCCTTGGCAATCTTGACTGATTTTGCTGATTGAACTTAGACGTGAAATTGCAACGGTTGCGCTCGGCGCTGGCTGAAATTCCGCTTTGTGTTCTGCAGCAGCCGTAATGGTTGCAACATTGCTTTGCATAAATGCATCTGACACAGCGTTGTTTTCAGGGCTAGCCACTACATTTGTAGTAACGCCACTCGCCTTGCTTTGCATCGATTTACTCTGCATATAAGTTACAATTTCTTCTAACGTACGCAGCTCCGCTAAATCTTCTGGGTTTAGCTCAGGTAAATCAGTAATGATCTCCTGTACCGCACCTAAAATTTCCACACGCTTGATTGAATCGATACCAAGGTCGGCTTCCATGTCCATTGCTAATTCAAGCATATTGGCAGGATAACCAGTCTTATCAGCAACAACATCCATCATTACGTTTTGGATATGGTCTAAATCGATAGACGGTGCTGAACTTGCTACAGCAGTAGGTGCACTTTCTACAGCAACAGGTGCTGCAGGCGCATTTTCAGCTACGGGCGCTTTGCTCTGCATGTAACTAACGATTTCACCTAACGTACGTAGTTCAGCAAGATCTTCTGGGTTTAACTCAGGTAAATCGGTAATGATCTCCTGCACGGCACCTAAGATTTCAACACGTTTGATTGAATCGATACCTAGGTCAGCTTCCATGTCCATAGCAAGTTCTAACATGTCTACTGGATAACCGGTTTTGTCTGCAACCACTTCCATCATCACTGTTTGGATATGGTTTAAATCGATAGACGGTGCTGAGCTTGTTACTACAACATCAGCTACTACAACATCTGTTATAACAGTCGCTACAGGCGCTTTACTTTGCATGTAACTAACGATTTCACCTAAGGTGCGTAATTCAGCAAGGTCTTCTGGGTTTAGTTCAGGTAAATCAGTAATGATCTCCTGTACTGCACCTAAAATTTCTACACGCTTGATTGAATCAATACCTAAGTCGGCTTCCATATCCATGCTCAGTTCTAGCATGTCAGTTGGATAACCAGTTTTGTCTGCAACCACTTCTAACATTACGTTTTGGATGTGGGCTAAATCAATACCAGCAGATGCAGGCGTTGCTACAACCGCAGCATTAGTCGCAGTCGATGCTGTTACTGGTGCAGCTGCTTGCGCTTTAACATTCATATAATCGACAATTTCACCAAGCGTGCGTAGCTCAGCAAGATCTTCAGGGTTAAGTTCAGGCAGGTCTGGGATCAGTTCCTGTACTGCGCCTAATATCTCAACACGTTTGATTGAATCAATACCTAAGTCAGCTTCCATGTCCATGCTCAGTTCTAGCATATCCGTTGGATAACCGGTTTTATCAGCAACAACGTCTAACATAACTTTGTTGATAGTGGCCACATCGATGCCAGCTTGAGCAACGACCTCAGGTGCAGCGGCTGTTTCAACGACTGCAGCGGGGGCAACGACTGGTTTTGCCATTACAGCAACCAATGCTGGAGCAGCAGATATAGCCGGAGGAGTAACAGCTGCAGGCGCTAATACCACCGTTTGTACTGCAACTGCGGCATTACTGACGCTATTAGTAACAACACGACTTGCCACATTATGATTAACCGTAGCAGGTGTTACTGGCGATGCAGTTTGTCGCGGATGTTGTGGCGTATTCAATACCGGAGTTACTGGAGCTGCAATATCGTGACATTCAGAACCAGTGAGCATGGTATTCATATTACTGGTCTGATTGTTCAGATACGTTTCATGGACGCGTAGAGTTTCAGATTGGAACTCGTTATACATAGACAAAGTACGATCTAAACTTTCCGGTAATTCATTGCTGGTTTGCGCAGCAAGCACCGTTTGAACTGTTTTTGCGTAGTCTTGTGGGCCTTGCATAAACTGCTCATGCACGTTTAACAATTGCTGTTGATGTTCAACAAACTGACCAACACTGCGCTCAATAGAGGCAACAAGATCGGCATCCGAATGATTGACGTCATTGCTATTATTAGCCGCTGCGAGTGAGCCATCCGCGTTAACGTAGACAATTTTTTCAACTTCAATGATTTTTTCGACTTCGACGATCTTCTCAACTTCAACAATCTTTTCGATCACTTGTGGCTGTGGTACCGCAACAGGAGTCGCTTTAGCTTGTTTTACTGTCCAGCCATCTGTTAACGCATCCGCAAATGCTTTTTTAGTTTTCGGGCTCACATACGACGCAGCTGAAAGCTTCATCAACATAGGTGATGCTTTCGGTGCCGTTAATGGACGCTTAACCGCATCATACGGGTCAAGGTTTGCTAACGTCACACCAAGCACAGCCATCTGCAGGGCTGCTTGACGCATTTGCACATCAGCAGGCTGTTTAGGATTAGCATTCACAGCGATTGCTAGCGCATCCGATTTGTCAGTCAGAATATTTTCGACCAATTTAGTTAATACATTCTTCGGACCAAATTCGATAAATACTCGACCACCCGCTGCATAGATATTGTCAATCTCTTGATTGAAATGCACCGATTCCAGCATGTGCTTTTTCAGGTCTTTCTTGATCTCATTGGGTTTATTTGAGTGAACTAAGCCAGTGCCATTAGCAAATACCGGTATGCTCGGCGCTTTAAACTTAGCGCTATCAACCGCTTTAGCAAATGGTTTTTGGGCATGACCAACTAATGGCGTATGGAACGCCGCAGATACAGGTAACGGTACAACTTTAAAACCAGCATCACCTAAGGTTGCAACCGCTACAGCAACCTGCGCAGTAGTACCCGCAATAACAACTTGGTTATTCGAGTTGTAATTGGCAATCGACACATCATTAATCGCGTCAATTATTACCGCAACTTGCTGTGGGTCACCGACAACTGCAGCCATCTTACCGGCATCAAAATCATCCTGCTCTGGTGCAGCCATTGCTTGACCACGACTACGTGCTAGCATCATGTAATCACTGTCGCTTAATACATCAGCAGCCCATAATGCCGTTAATTCACCGAAGCTGTGACCAGCAGTAAAATCAGCTTTAAAGCCCGCTTGTTGGAAAGTTTTAAACAGGCCAACACTCAAGCAACCAATCGCTGGCTGTGCATGTTGTGTTAAACGTAATTGATCTTCTTGTAGCTTACGTTCGGCATCGGTATACACAGGGATTGGATAAGTGGTCGCAGATAACTGACCTAGACCAGCAGCGCTGAATTCTTTATCCATTGCCGCTGCACTGTGCATCATGCTTGGGAAGTTACAGGTTAATTCACGGCCCATGTTCACATATTGTGAACCTTGACCGGAGAATAACGCCACGACTTTCCCGTTAGCATCAATACCCGCTTGACGATAATAAATACCCGTCGGAACTGACCAGCTGGCTTTATCTGCATGCGCGCTAAATTGTTTCAACGCCGCATCGATCATCGCAATGGCTTGATTGGCATTACGTGCCACAAAACCTAAACGCGCTTGGCTTACTGCTGGCGTATTCAACGGCCAAGTAGTCACTAAATCGTTAAACACAAATGCTTGATGATCTGCATCTACCGCCAGTTTACTACGCCAGTTATTTAATTCCGCGATAATACCTTGCTGATCTGCCGCTGAGATCAGTACAGTCTGAGCAACGGCGTTTAAGCGGTAAGCGCTATCATGGTTGGCGCGATACTCTTCTAAAATGATATGGAAGTTAGTGCCACCAAAACCGAATGAACTAATACCTGCACGACGTGGAATACCATCTTCACGTGGCATCCAAGGGCGAGTTTCACTGTTTAAATACATAGGGCTGTTTTTGATGTCCAAGGCTTCACTTGGTTTATCAATATGAATAGTCGCAGGTAAAATTTTATGATGCAGTGCTAATGCTGCTTTGATCATGCCTGCAGAACCAGCCGCTGATTTAGTATGACCAATTTGCGATTTAACCGAGCCTAACGCAATATGCTGTTTCAGATCACTGGCAGCACTAAAGTGTTTGGTCAAACCGGCAAACTCTGCCGCATCACCCGCTTTAGTACCAGTGCCATGACCTTCAATAAGACCACATGTTTCTGGTGCAAAACCGGCATCTTCATATGCACGTTTAAGCGCTTTCGCTTGGCCATCAGGGCGCGGTGCGTAGATAGATTTGAAACGACCATCAGAAGAGGTGCCGATACCTTTAAGTACGGAATAGATCCTATCGCCGTCACGTTCAGCGTCTTCTAAACGTTTAAACGCCAGCATGCCGATACCTTCACCAACTAGCATACCCTTTGAATCATCATCAAATGGGCGAATATCATCATTGGTGGTAAACGCGGGGGTTTTTGAGAATGACATATACATGAATGGTGAGTTATCACAACATACACCACCCGAAATCATCACTTCTGAACGGTATTCTAATAAGTCTGATATCGCCATTTTAATCGCTGCGAGGGAGCCGGCGCATGCCGCATCAACCACACAGTTAGTACCACCAAAGTCAAAGCGATTAGCGATACGACCAGCAATAACGTTGCCTAACATGCCAGGGAATGAGTTCTCTTCCCAGCCGATGTAAGCTTTTTTAAATTTCTCGATGATCATAGCGCGATCATCTTCATCAATACCTGCGGCTTTTAATACTTTCTCTAATACTGGGCCTTGTAGGCGCGACGTTAATGGCGAAATTTGTTTCTGACCACCACCAACACCTAGCGTGATACCAATTTTATCATGGTCATAATCACTGCCAATGCCAGCATCACTTAATACATCGCGGGCAACAATTAATGACAACAGTTGCGCGATATCTGTGAGCTCTAAAATATTTGGCGGTAAGCCAAACTCCATCGGGTCAAAATCTAGTTCGGGAATAAAACCACCGCGTTTGCAGTATGTTTTGTCTGCCGCTTTTTTATCTGCCGAATAATGGTCATCAATGTTCCAGCGATCGCTAGGTACATCAATAATGGCATCAACAGAGTCAACGATATTATCCCAGAATTGGTCCAGATTTTTAGCGTCGGCAAAAACCGATGCCATACCGATGATTGCAATTGGGCATTCTTGTAAACGTGAATTTAATTGCTGCTCATCGCTACTTAACACATCCTTGCCGTGCTTAACCGATGTGGTGTTCTTTTTAGCCATTGTGTTATTGCTCCTGTAAGGATCTATTTTGTGCACTAAAAACAATGCTCATCAAAACGTCCATTTGAACACTAAGTAATAACTTGAGCGTACAAGTGTACTCTTAAATGGCGAAAAAAATCTACCGCCATTTCATGTCACACAAAATAGATTCGGTAGATTTAGCTGTTTTAAATTTTATCCCAGTAGATTAGAAATTGAACTTAACCGTTCAAGGTCCAAATACCTATAATTTACATTTGCAATAATATACACAGCTTTAAAATTCACTACAAACGCACAGGGTACGCCGTTTCAGCAGGCTCATCAGACCAGAAAATAATTAAAATAACGGCTGAAACTTTAAATTTTATTCACTATTTAGTGAGTTTTAATCATATTTTCACTGCATATTCGTAATAGATCGTCACATTTAAGTTTAATTCCACCATTACCAAAAAATTATTCCTTACAGATTATTAATCTTAAATTCGTCTAACATCTCACTTTTAGCGTACGTTTGTACGTTTAATTTAGTGATAAATAACTAGGAACTTACATTAAATTACATATAAAAGGAGAAGATTAAAACGTAATTGCTGATTTATAGACTAAATACTCAGGCTATTTAAGGGACTTATAAGACGATATTTAATCCTGTGATAAGCAATAAGGATACGCAATCAGCAATGTAAGGGATGACAGAGAGGTATAATAATGAAGCATCTGATGCCTCATTATTTCATTCTTCTTGCTTTAAACTTAGACTGGCAAGGCTCTGATATTAGCTATTTACCATTGCGGCTAACACGTCATCAGGTATTGGCTGTAAACGTTTTTGTTTATCTAAGCACACCATTTCAATATCACCGATAACAGCCGCTTTATTGGCATTTGGACGCCACACTTCTTGGCGCCAGACAGTTTTATATTTACCATCGAGGATAAAAGAAGTGCGGATATCACAAATTTCGGCAAACTCGACCCCATCCTGAAACGTTAAATTGGCTTTATAAACCGCAAAACCTAAACCTCGTTCGTTCCACAATGTCGCTAATAGATCACTATTGATAACATGTTCACGAGCACGTTCAAAATACTTTAAAAAATTAGGATGGTAAACAACCCCAGAATGGTCGGTATCTTCATAATAAATTTGTACTGGATGATGGTATATCTTCGTCATTACTGAAATTAACCTATTTGATCACGCATTTAAAAATATATAGCATATAGATTAATTTGAAAAATAACAGCCCAATAGTAAACAAGGTGTCACGTAATGCGATTTGTAAATACAGATCTTCTGTCAGGTTACAGTGGTGGGAGATTGAAAGGAGAAGTAAGCTTAAACGTGGCTTTTAATTATTTGGTCCTTGTTCATCATGATTATAAATAAGGACCCGTTACTACAAGCAGATTTAGTCTTCAGTAACCATTTTTATATATAACGCTTCAACTTTTTCACGTGCCCAAGGCGTTTTACGTAAAAATTTAAGGCTAGATTTAACACTCGGATCATGTGTAAAGCACCGAACGTTAACGTAGTATCCAAGACCATCCCAACCATATTGTTCAACAAGGCTGGTAATTACTTTTTCGAGAGTCATGCCGTGAAGCGGGTTATTTATTTGAGTCATGTTTACCGTGATAAGTTATTTATAGTTAATAGCAAAGAGTATAACACAAGAGTTAGCAAAAATTAGCCATCACACAACGACAGCGATGCTATTTTAACTCACTATCCTGGCGTATAAATCCGTGCAATTCCCGTCATTATCCGCCGTTGCTAGCGAATTTATTACCAAACCATTTGCTAAATACGTTCTTGTTGACATCGCTATTACTGATACTTTGTTTTAACTCAATAATACTACTATGTTGCTCTTTTGCTGCATCATAACCAATCTGATAAATCTCACGTAATGATTTTTCATCGGTTGCAAATGTGTTGTAATTCAATAAAGCCTCAGGGTAAATCTGTACATCACACTGCGACAGCTTTTCTAACTCCGCACCACTGCCCTGCAAGGTAAATGCACGTAACACGACATCTTTTATACTCGAGAGTTCATCAGCTTCGACCTGACGAATGGGTGATACATACACGCCAATTATTTTGTCACAATCATCTTCAATAACACTCACAGGAAAGTGATTGACAATACCGCCATCTGAATACACTTGATCATCAATGATCATAGGCGAAAAAACCAGGGGATAACTTGCCGATGCCAACAAAGCATTAATGACGGAGCCATCTTTAAAAATGTGTTCTTTACCGACTAGCATATTAGTAGCAACAATGCGCAATTCAGGATTGAGGTATTCAAAGCTATCTTCAGGGATATACTTTAGCACTTCAGGATATAACTTTGCTGGGTCGATAAAACCAGCTCGGGCGCGGGTGAACTTCCAAGAAAAGGGCTTAACCTCAATAAAGAATTGTAAAATCTCATCAATTTCGAGCCCTGAGCAATAAAGCGCGCCAACCATAGAACCTGCACTTGTTCCCGCAATGACATTAGGTCTTACGTCTTGCTCTAATAAGTATTTTAATACACCAAGATGAGCAATCCCTTTCGCGCCGCCGCCAGAAAGGACTAAGCCAATTTTATGTTTAGCACTATCCATCGATTTTTTAACCCTTTCATAAACTTATTACTGACTTTATATGGTTCTATATTACGTCTTTATAAAGTTTTTACAAAATGTAGATATAAAAAAAGAGAGCATACGCTCTCTTTTTTATAATATCAATATGGCAACTTAAAGTTGGTGAACAGATGCCGTATTCGTTGTGCCAGATGGTACTAGCGCACCAGATACCATAACAACAATATCACCTTCTTTAGCAAGGCCAGTTGCTAGCGCAAGTTCTTTACCTTTACGGTAGAACTCATCAGTGCTATCAATCTGTTCAACGATACAGCTGCTTACACCTTTAGTTAGGCATAGTTGCTGTGCTGCTTTTTCATTCGTTGTGATCGCTAAGATATTCGCTTTCGGGAAATATTTACGTACCGATTTCGCTGATTTACCACCACGTGTAGCAACAACGATTAACGGAGCACATAATTTCTCAGTCGTTTCTACCGCACCTTTACATACAGCTTCTGTAATACGCATACTTTTAGCAACAATATTCGCACCTAGATCCGAAGACATTGAGTTATCAGTACGCTCACAGATGTTAGCCATGATAGAAACAGCTTCAACTGGATATTTACCTTTTGCAGTTTCGCCAGAAAGCATTACCGCATCGGTACCATCAAGAACAGCATTGGCAACGTCGCCCGCTTCTGCACGTGTTGGACGTGGGTTGCTGATCATTGAATCAAGCATTTGCGTTGCTGTAATTACAACTTTACCTGCTTTATTACATTTTTTGATCATCATTTTCTGTGCCATGATCACTTCTTCAACAGGGATCTCAACACCTAAATCACCACGAGCAACCATGATACCGTCAGATTCTGCAAGAATTTCGTCGAAATTATCAACACCTTCTTGGTTTTCAATTTTTGAAATAATCTGGATATTTTCGCCGCCGTGATTAAACAACACTTCGCGAATTTCTCTTACATCGTCAGCTTTACGAATAAATGACGCTGCAACAAAATCAACTTCTTGCTCACAACCAAACGCAAGATCCGCTTTATCTTTTTCAGATAAGGCAGGTAGACCTACGCTGATGTTAGGTAAGTTAACACCTTTATTTTCACCAAGTGCGCCAGTATTTAATACCGTACATTTCACTTCAGTGTCAGTCGTTTCAACAACTTTCATTTCAATCAGGCCATCATCCACAAGAATGATTGCGCCAGGATTCAGATCTTTAGCAAAGCCAGCATATGTTACAGCAACACAATCTTTATTACCTACAACGTTAATATCTGTTGTGAAAGTAAATGATTGGCCGACTGTTAATATTACATCTTCACCATTATCTAACTTAATGGTGCGGATTTCAGGACCTTTAGTATCCAATAAAACCGCGATTTTTTTGTTTAAGTTTTCACTTACTTCACGGATATTTTGAATACGAACTGAGTGTTCAGCAAAGTTACCGTGAGAGAAGTTTAAACGCATTACATTCATGCCTGCATTAACAAGCTCTGTAAGTTTCTCTACTGATTCAGTTTTTGGACCAATTGTACAAACAATTTTAGTCTTTTTCATTCTTATAGCTCCGATGGGATATTTTATATTCTTATAAACTTCGTGTTCTTTTTATAGTTTAGATGAAAAATTTGCGCTATTAGCTTTGAATGCAACTATAAATAGATATTCTTTTATTGAAACGATATCGCTTTCATATGAAACTAATTGTAACAAGTAAAAATTAAAAAGCATAGTAAGAGGTACATAAAGAAAGTCAGAATATATACCTAGATCAAATTTATTCGTCCGATTAGACTAAAAACAGAACAAGTAAAGGCGAAATCTTAATTGAGTATTCGCGCGGAAAATAGTTTGAGATTGGCTTTTAAGAGGGATTAAAAGTGCAAAGCACCATATCTATAATGACGACATGATGCTTTAGACAAAGATTAATAGATTTTTTCACCATCTGGACGTGTTCGTAATAACCTTAACGTCCACATATATTGATCGACACCACATTCAATCAGCGCTTCGATTTCTTTATTCATCATAACAGCATCTTGCTCAGGGCTTTCTGACGGAAAATTTTGCATTGGCGGTCGAATAAAGGTTTCAAACTTACCTAACTTTTCGTTATATGCGGCATATATAGGTACCACGATAGCATTTGTCTTTTGCGCTAACTTACCCATAACCGGTAAAGTTGCTTTTTGAGTGGCAAATAAAGGCGCGAATACACTGCGTTTTGGTCCATGATCTTCATCAGGTAAATAATAACAGCTTTCACCACTTTTAAGTGATTTAACCAACGCACCCAATCCAGCCTTGCGATGATAAACCGTACCACCAAACATAGCGCGCTGGCGTGTCATTAGCCAATCAAATAGCTCGTTATCAGAGTTATTGAACATAGTGCAAAATGGCGCGCCATAAGAAGCAATGTGCAAACCAGAAAAATCGACCGCAAAACTATGCGGTACAAGTAAGATACATGCCTTACCCTGCTCTAGTAATGGAAACAGATTCTCTCCGCCATGAACGATCATACGTTTGCGGTTATAAGCACGACTACGTGCACTCGGCTCTGCATAGCTTAAGATGGTTTGACAAAAAGTAACCAAGTTAACCATGATGATGCGATCTTGCTCAGCATCATCCATCTCAGGAAAGCACATAGATAAATTAATCTTTGCTACCTTCTTACGCTTTGCCATCGTTTTTAGATTAAATAATTTAGTCGCAATAAATCGAGCAAATTTATCACGTGGTTTCACTGGCATAAAAGCTAATAAGTATATGATCAAAACGCCGAACCACACGG
>NZ_JASJHF010000158.1:0-2964 GCF_033791185.1 Moritella sp.
ACCCGTGGCAATCCTTGCCGAGCACATGGTGCAACCCTTTGCATACTGTGGTTATCAACAGCATGCGGATCGCTTCGAATATCAATAGATGAGATGCCAGCTATTGTCGATGATAAAATACGTATTGGTGACTGGGAAGCTGACACTGTTATTGGTAAAAACCACAAAGGTGTTTTGGTGACGTTGGCTGATCGCGTCAGTAAAAAGACACTCATTGCACATGTTCCGTCCAAACATGCAGAGGTTGTTACAGACGCCATTATTAAGTTGCTGCTACCAGAAAAGGAGCACCTTCACACAATCACGTTCGATAATGGTAAAGAATTTGCGTATCACGCTCAAATAAAGAAGGCGCTCGGTACAGATAATTATTTTGCACACCCATACCATTCATGGGAGCGAGGTCTAAATGAAAATCATAATGGACTGATTCGACAGTATCTTCCGAAAGGCATGGAACTGAATAAAGTAACAGGCAAAGAGATTACCTTAATCCAAAACAGGCTTAATAATAGGCCTAGGAAATTACTAGGCTATAAAACGCCAAATGAAGTTTACGATGCTATGTGTTTAGCGTCATAATTAAGCGGTG
The DNA here is from genome assembly GCF_033791185.1 of Moritella sp. Classification (GTDB taxonomy): domain Bacteria; phylum Pseudomonadota; class Gammaproteobacteria; order Enterobacterales; family Moritellaceae; genus Moritella. The sequence continues at coordinate 593 of NZ_JASJHF010000158.1, forward strand.
TCGCACTGGCGACTGAAATCCGCGGGTTGTTTAAATCATATGAATCACGATTATGGTGAAATTTGCTAAATGCACCAAACGCTTTTACATATTTGGCAAATTGTTCATTTGAATCTGAACGTATAAAATTTTCATCGGTAACAATAACGTTCTTTTCAGTATTAGCTGAAGCGGTAACGGGTGCTGTTTCAGCTACGGGTGCAGTATCACTACAAGCAATTAACGCTAAAGACCCAGTAATAATTGAACTTAATAATAATTTTTTCATGACTTACCTTTTATGACTTTTCTATTGATCAGGGTGATCAATACGATCACCCCAAAAACTAACCGTTAATGAATAACTATGGCTCGATTGATCACATTATATTTTTTCAATATCACCTAATACCCATGTTTTATAAAAAGTCTTACTTTCTGGGCCATATAACCTGAATAATAAGAAGAAATCTTCACCGGTTGGAATCCAGTTTGATTCCTTACCTTTGGGTGCTTTAGGGCCTAAGTAAACATCGTAAGAGCCATCGCTGTTAACTTGCATGGTTTCTTTATTACGTGAAGAAAGACCCACTCGTTTTGCATTACGCACAAAGCCTTTTGTTTCCATGCTGTAAACAATCACAGACCAGAAATCTTTAGCCGGTGTGTCTTTAGGCACATTCAGTTTGTATGTGGAGGTAGCGTCAAGTAAGTCGCCTTTTTTATCACGTAAACCCGTTAGATAAAATGTACCACTGCCTAAATATTTTGGTAAATAGGTAATCCAGAAATAACTACCACCGGCTCTATCATCCACCAATACAGAATCTTCGGTTTCATACGGAAAACCTGATTGAGGTTGACCCGGAGCAAAATTCCAAACAAGCCATTGCGACAATAACGTATTGTCTTTTTTCCAAAGGGGGATCATGGCTTTACCAGGTGCAATGAAATAATCTTGCATGGATGCATAAGCTAACGATAAGCCCTCTTCTATTGCTTTCTTTTGTCTTTCTGTTGGTTTAAAAGGCTTACCTTTTTCAATGCCTAAGCCTTTCGCCAAAGAAACCATGACCTTGTCTTGAGGGCGAATAGGGTTATTTTGTATACTGTCATTTATATCTTCAAAGAAGGTGAAATTGTAATACGGAAGGCAGTCATACGGTTTTTCTGCAGCATCAAAATATTTTGTTGGCGGTGGGTTTGCGGCATCAGCTAAGTAATAGATTTTAATTTTTTGTGCGTACTCTGCTGCATCAGCGTCGGTACCACCATTAGAGAGAACCGGCCTGAATGAAAACCCGTATTGATAGGTGTCTGTTTGATAAACCAAGTAGCCTTCTTTTTGTAACTCCTCTTTAGATTTATCGCCCTTATAGCCAGGCGGTAAAAAAAGATATTTACCACCTTTGCCTTTATCTGCACCAGCTGGGCCAACATCTTCAATGGGTTGATCCCATGCATTGACGACAGTACCAAAGTAGTTCACTTTATCGGATGCCGCAGGTACTTCAATAATAATAGGACCAGGCTCTGAAGTCAGAGACGCCCAAGAATAAGCCGTTACATCATTAGCGGTTAAGAAACCGTGTTTGGAATCAAAGGGTTTACTGAGATAAATGACATCATTAAGGTCGCCGCCTAGATCACGTCGAGTCGCGGTAATAAAGTCATTCATACCCACAGCAGGCATTGCCCAAATGGCTAACTGCGTCGCTCTTTGAACCATAATTTGATATTCAATATCTTTAATGGCATTCGTTGTCGCCAACACACCGCCAGTATCATCAAAACTACCTTCAGTTGAAGCTTGCAGCATGCTAATGGGTGAACTGATGGCTAGTGCAGCCGCCAGAAAAGTCGATGTGAATAATTTCTTGTTCATAGCTAATCCTTAATTAACAACAGGTTTCTTGATTGTTTTAGGTCTGTTTTTGTCTATATCAGCAAGCCTAACAGATAACGCTTCCGTTGCTGCTTTGGCTCTCTTTTTGTTCGAGGGTAATGCGTCTTCCCATACTTGTTTCAAACGCCCGCCAGTAGCCCATATACGTGGATCATTCATGTTGGCATTTTCCATTGAATCAACGATACGCTTTTGATAGCCCACGACTAACTCTTTAGCTCGTTCGTAATTCCAAAACCCCTCTCTATTTTCTGTCAATACATAGACAATACCACTGTGTGCCTTAGTGCTCTTCTTGCCATAAGCTCGCACGGCCAACCACAAGCCATAATCCGTTTGCAGTTCAACATCCAATTTTAAATCGGTCGCACCTTTAGCAGATGAAATGGTTTTTATCACTTTGCCATGAACCACTAACTCTATGCGGTCTAACTTATCAAAATCAGGATTTAGGGACGCGCTCGCTGAAATATTTATTTTCTCACGC